>JAJZSC010000016.1 GCA_021849995.1 Bacillota bacterium
TATTCTTCATCATCATAGTTTTTTAGCGGGCGGGTAGTTTTAATTCCCTTAAAACCTTGCTCATAAAGCTCTAAAACTTTATCCGGACCATCCACGCCTAGCCGTATATTCCCGAACCCAATTATCAGTTCAGGATATCTTTTCATAGCCTCTAATACAAGAGAATTTCCTGGCGAAACCCCTCCGAGTGAGCTTAAATCAAGTCCAAGTCCACTTAGACAGATTTTATCTATCCCTAAGCGATCGGCTGTTCGAATTAGATCACTTACATAGTCCATTTCACCCAAGGGATGATTATGCATATCTATTACTAATGGTTTAGCTCTTTCGGAGGACACTTTTAAATCTCCTTTCATATCAGAGAATATTTTAAACTTAGCCGTCAGGCAGCTACGGCAAGGTTGTACCTGGTAAACTTCTGTTTTTAAAACTCTGTAATTAAAACTTTTGTGTTCCGAATACAAAAAGTTTTTCTCTAACTAATGACGTTAAACTCTGACGTCCAAGTTTGAAATGATATAACAAATCTTCTATAGCATGACCGGATGCGAGAGAATCTGACAGCCCTCCCATAAAAGCTCTCCGAAGCTCGGTATCTACATTGATTTTGCTGATTCCTGCTTTAATGGCATCGCTAAAAGCTTGGTCTGAGAGACCAGAGCCTCCATGCATAACTAGAGGAGTTGATACAGCAGAGCGAATAGCTTCGATTCGGGGATAATCCAGCTGAGGAGTATCTTTATACCAACCGTGGGCTGTTCCGATGGAGACAGCAAGCCAATCGACACCAGTAGCATCGACAAAGTCTTTGGCTTCTTCCGGAGAAGTTAGGTAAGCGTCACTTTCCCTTACGCTGATGTCATCCTCTACCCCAGCGATCTTGCCTATTTCTGCCTCAACCACGGTGTTGTAAGGTTTGGCCATTGCTACAACCTGTTTAGTGTTTTCAACGTTTTGTTCCCAGGGTAAAGCTGAGCCATCATACATGACTGAATCAAACCCGATCTCAATAGCGCGACGGATTTGCTCAAGATTCCGGCTATGATCCAAATGAAGATAAACAGGGATGGAATAAAGTTTTTCGAATTCCCTGCAGATACTGACCTGAACTGCCATGTCCAAGTGCTGTAAAGCTTTTTGTCCAAGCTGCAATAACACTGGCACGGATAATTTTTTGGAAACACTTAAAACGGAGTCGATCATTTCCGCATTGTGGACACTAAAAGCAGCTAGACCATAACGCCTGGTTCGGGAATCTATCATAACTTCTCGAATATGCTTCTTCATTATCTAAAGTACCTCCAAAAAATCTTTTATAAGCTTTTATAATCTTAAATAAGCTCGACGTTATATTATTTTACGGCAGGATACTTAACGTCGTAATACTTAACGACGTAATACTATCAATCTTTCCTCAGTCATTTCTTCCACTACATAACGTGGCCCTTCTTTACCAGTGCCGCTTAACTTCACTCCACCATAGGGCATTTGATCAACCCTGAAAGAAGAAGTATCGTTTACAATTACTGAACCAACCTCAAGCTTTTGAGCAGCTTCAAGTACATGACTTAAGTCATTGCTGAAAACCCCTGCTTGAAGACCAAACTGTGAGTTGTTTACTAGTTCAATTCCTTCTTCGAAAGTGTTGAAGGGTTCGACAATGATGATTGGTGCGAAAACTTCTGAACAACGAACATTCATTTGAGCTTTAGTGCGAGATAGAATCGTAGGCTCAAATAGCCGGCCTTCTCTTTTACCACCATAAACCAAGGTGGCACCTTCGGATAATGCCTCTTTTACCCACTGCTCCGCCCTGGCTGCTTCTTTATCGCTAATCATTGGACCCACATCAGTAGCAGAATCGAAGGGATTCCCTACTACTAGCTTTGAAGCTTCTGTCCTAGCGGCATTTAAGAAATCTTCAAAGATGTCTCTATGCACAAATACCCTTTGTACAGAAATACAAACCTGACCAGCATTTGCCACACCTTTAAGCACGCATTCCCTAGCGGCTTTCTTAATATCAGATCCTTTATCGACAATTACCCCAGAATTACTACCGAGCTCTAAGGCAACTTTTCTAAGTCCAACCATTTCTCTTATGCGCATTCCGACAGGTACACTTCCTGTAAAGGAATAGTAGTTAATCCTTTCATCTTTCAGGAGCCTGTCCCCTACTTCAGCACCAGAACCGACAAGCAAGTTCAGATATCCGTCTGGTAAGCCTGCAGCTTCGAAAATCTCAGCTAAGATGGCTGAAACTATTGGAGTACTACTAGCTGGTTTTAAGACAACAGCATTACCTGCAGCGATAGCCGGACCCACTTTATGACAGGTAAGGTTTAATGGCGCATTGAACGGGGTTATGGCACATACTACTCCGACAGGTACTCTTATAGTAAAAGCCAATCTGTCCTCTGCACCCGGCGCTGCTTCTACTGGAACCATTTCCCCATGGATCCGTTTGGCTTCTTCGGCCGACCACTCTAAAGTAAGAGCAGCCCGAGCTACTTCGCCTTGAGATTCACGGAGAGGTTTACCAACTTCCCTAGTTAAAATCTCAGCAAGCTCATTAGCTCGTTCCCGAAGTAGAGTACTGGCTTTCATAAGGACTTCATAACGCTTATAAGGAGCTAAAACTGATTTAGATGCCAGTTGAGCAGCAGCGACTGCATCATCAACATCTTCAGCATTAGCCGTAGCGATTTCGGCAAATACTTCTCCGCTGTATTTATCAATTACCTGCATGGATTTTCCAGTTGTTCGCCACTCGCCGTTAATCAAGAGAGCATATCGTTTCATTCTACAAAACCTCCTGCTTTTATATGGAGTCCGTAGCCGAAAACTATCTACCGGTTACTGATTTATTGGCTAAAGGCCATACTTTATTTAAGGTGTCAATTCCCACAAGTGGTTCACCTAGAGCATCATTGAGCCATTCAACGAACTCTTCCGTCACTGAAGACTCGTTAAAAAACTCCGGATTTAGGGAGCGTTCCCGACCAGCAACGTCGATCAGAGGGGTTGTGCTAAATAGCCCTCCATTCTCATTGTCAAGCTTAGAAGAACTTTGAAGTCCCACCATAACTCCGTGTTTCCCTGATTGAAGGAGCTTGACAGCCTTACGCCCTATGAGATTAGCTTCCTCCCTGTCACGTTTTGCTACGCTCCAAACATTTGCTCTTTGAAGAATTCCAAGGTTCTCGCTGCGACAGGGAATACCCATATTCCTTAGTTCAGAAGCCAGGAGTTGGCTCACCCCGCCTAAAATCTTGCTACCGGCATTACCGCCGATATTTTGAAGGGCCATCGGATTTCCATCTTTATCTTTGATTCCTTCACTTATTACAACTATCACACAAGGTTCAGTAGTTAGTATTTCCTGAACCTTAGTTTTAAAAGCGTAAAGATCAAAGGCCTGTTCAGGTAAATATATAAGAATGGGAAAACCAGGAAGATAAGATTGAATCAAACTGGCTGAAGCAGCCAGCCAACCAACATTGCGGCCCATTACTTCAACAATTCTAACCCGCTCAAAATTACTCATAGACCAAAGGTCCAATGCCAGGGAGCAAACTCCTTCAGCAATAAACTTCGCAGCACTTAAATATCCTGGTGCGTGATCAGTTCCATACAAATCGTTATCTACAGTCTTGGGAATACCCACTACCTCTACCTTAGGAGCAACACACTCAATTTGATGGGCAGACCACATCGTACCGTTTCCGCCTACTAATACTAAATGGTCGATCTTCTCCTGGTATAGAACTGTTTTCACCTTTTGCAGGTTTTCAGGAGTTAGTGGAAACCGACCAGCGCCAAGTGCAGCTCCTGGCTGGAAGTTTAAGGCTTCGACCTCGGAAGCATTCATCTGTTTGAGATCCATAGTCCAACCTTTTATAAGACCCTCAATTCCATTTCTAAACCCGATTATGCGGTTATAACCACCACATTCCATTGCCTCGCTGAGAAAACCAGACAGACTGGCATTGATTACGGCAGTAGGTCCACCGGCTTGAACTATTCCGATATTTGGCATATTAAAATTCATCCACCTCGATTCCGACTGACTTGGCCCATTCGACTAAAACACTAGCCCAGTGTCCGTACCCTACAGCATAATGTGGTTCATAACCAGCTCCCATAACATTAAGCATTATTTCTCGGGCGGAGCCGCCGTTTGGAATGACCTCAATAGAAGTCCCAAGGAACTTTTGAGGAGCACCTGTGGCATTTCCTTCCATCACGAAAAGACGAAGTTTATTTCCATCAAGGCCGAGTCGGGTTACAGTTACTTCCCCGGACTTGCCAGACATCTCGACACTTAGCCCTATTTTGCGATTTGGGTGAACTCCAGGTTTAGCTACACCTGCTCCGGCAAGACAAGGTGCAGCTGCTCCACAATGCCAGAACGTTAAAGAGTTTGCCGATTCATCGAGGTGTACTAGATCTCCAAGTAATGCCGGTGAATTGGATAGCACTTTGAGTAGAGCCATACTGATGGCCCCGAACATATCTGCCTCACACGCAGCAGGAATTCCAATCTCATTAAGCATTGAAATCATTCCACAAGGTGCAACGTTCATATTTACGAAGAAATCCGGCCAACAACGAGAAGCTACTGCTGTGGCACCTTCGGACTGAACCCATCCTTTAACAACGTGCAAAACCTTAGCAGTGAGAATAACCTTTTCGTCATCCTGTTTGGTTCCAGCAATCGCTTTGACTATACTGTCAATTTCAGGCTTAATTTTGTCTTCACTCAAGTTTTTGGCCTGGTTAAATAGTTCCTCTAAAGAGCATTTAACGAATTCAATACCCAGTGGTGTTAGATGGACAGGTGGAACTTGGCTAAAGAAAAAACCATCGGGGTTTTCCCCTATCACTAGTATTTTTTGATTTGATACAGATTTTCTTAAGGCGAAGGCCTGACATTTACGTTTAATATCCTCCATAACTCCCGGTTCCGAGGGGTCGCCATGAACCATTACGAAGTATCGGTTATTACGCATTTCAGTTGCATAGATGTTAGCACCAGTTAGAGAATTTAGGCAAAGACGTCTACCGTCTGTATGAGGCTCACGTACAGACCAGATAATTACTGGAGCAGAGACTTTATCGAGAATTATTCGCATAAAGCGAGCATCAGTAAAAGTTATTGGTTGTACGATGACAGCATCCACTGAATCACTGTTGACAGCCAAAGTTTGATCAAGAAACTCTTCTAAAGCCTCCAGTTCAAGAAGCAAATTATTAGGACTCTCTACATCTAAACCTATACGGTTAAAACCTTCGTGAACACTATTAAGTTTAATTTCTGCTTCGTCCATGCAGAAAGTTGAACGCCCCAGGGGCAGGTGAAGAATTCTCATTAATAGCCCTCCTTAAATTAAGAAACATATTTTCTGCGAAATATGGTCTGTTTTGATATATAGCTTAGAAGGCAGATCCATAGCTGGACGTATTTCGAACTTAAACATTAGTATCGAACTTAGCACGTTCTTTTTGCCCTGAATTTGCCTGAGGCAGGGTAATAATCAGTACCCCTACTCCGACGATAAGCATCCCAATGAGCTGACTCAACTTTAAAACTTGGTTTAGCCACCAGACACTTGTTAAAGTAGATACTACCGGTGTAAGCAGAGATATCACTCGGATTACCCAAACAGGAATGTCTTTTATAGCACGATAATAGGTAATGTACTGCAGCATCTGAGAAATAACTGACAAGAATAACAAGAAGATCAAAAAGGGATCCAAGGTTGCAAATTCGTGGAAAGCAGACGAACCATCTAAGTATATTAAAACTATAAAGTAAACTACTGTTTGAACTCCCGAATTAAAGATCGCGATAGATATCCCATCAATTTCCCTAAAGGCTATTTTGATTATCTCAGCGTTCACAGCTCCTAGAAATGAACTGAGTATTAGCCAAAAGCTTCCCGGAGAACCTATTTTCAAGGTCGAAAGTGGCACATCCAAAACCAAAAATATTCCATATAGCATTACTACAAGCCCTAACCAGTCAGAAACCTTCAACCGGTAGTGCCAAATAATAACCCCTAACAGAAGACTAAAAATCAAATCACTTCGGGTAAGAATCGCCACTTCACCAGGTGAACTCAGTTGTAAACCGTAAAATACCATGAGTGTTAACAGAGCCCCGATAAACCCAACTAAATATAATAACGGCTTTTCCTTAGCTAGTTTTAGGAGATAAGCAAATTTTCCTTGAAAAACCGAAATGGTAAATAATCCTGCAAAGGTTACGCTGAAAATCAAAAAGGTGAAAAGAACTACGTTAATCTGGCCTAAGATTACCTTGGAAATAGTTAAGGTTACACCGACCAGTAGGGCAGATATCAGGCCGTTTATAGTCCCCCTCAAAACTTCTCACCAGCTTTCGTTGGCATATCGGAAAGTATATCTTTTAGGATTCCTAAGGGCAACTAAGGCGATGAGACAGAGGTGACGCTGTGGAGGTTACAGAATCGCTGACGTTTTGATGATAATAGTACGCATAAAGAAGTTAGAAAGGCCGTTTTAGGACTAACCTTAAACGGCCTTTTCATAGCTTAGCCCTTTACAGAACCTGCAGTTAATCCTTGGATAAACCAGCGCTGCAACAAGACATAGGTCACTATCATCGGAATACTGGCAAGTACTACACCTACGAAAATCATTGGGAAGTCAAACATATACTCTCCCTGGAATCTCAGCATCGCAAGTGGAAGAGTTTTTACGCTGTCTGTACGTACGAATAGTAACGGGAAGAGAAGGTCGTTCCATACCCAAACGAAGTTGAAGATTGCTACTGTGGCTACTGATGGCAAGGATAGTGGTAGAACAACCCGGGAATAGATCTGCCATTCATTTGCCCCATCGATTTTGGAAGCCTCAATAAGAGATTTTGGGATCCCTCTCATAAAACCAACCATAATAAAGGTCGCAAATGGCATAGCAAATGCAATGTAGATAATGATCAAGCCAAGAATACTGTTGTTAAGCCCTAATTTAACAACTAACAAATACAGAGGAATCATATTCACCTGAGTAGGAATCATCATTCCAATGGTGAACAATCCATACATAAGCTTACTTTTCCAGCCATCCAAACGTGTAATAGCATAAGATGCCAGACTTGCAAAAAAGATAATCAGGGTAACGGAAATAATCGTAACTATAAAGCTATTTTTAAAATAAAACGGCATTTTCCCTTCCATTAAGATTTTTGCATAGTTCTCAAAATGAAAGGTCGAAGGAAGCCCCAGCGGATTTTGATAAAGTTCTTGGGTAGTTTTTAAAGATGTCATTACTACCAGCATGAACGGTCCTAAAATTAAGGCTGCATACAATGCCAGGATAAGCTGTTTCATGATGTCTTTAACATTATTAGCAACTTTAGCTGAACTTTCAGCCTCAGGTGCAGAATTTACCTCATGCTTGACACTCACACTATGTCCTCCATTCTGTTAATATCTACAGAGGTAACTGAAATTGTCTGTTTGGAATGATCTCATTAACCTTTTACATCCCCTTGTTTTGGGAGGCAAGAAGTTTGGATTGGGTATAAGTGATAACAGCAATGATTAACATGAGGATAACAGCTGATGCAGACGCTAAGCCGAAGCGATGGTTGATAAATGCGTTATGATAGAGGAAGGTTGATATAATTTCAGTTGCATAAGCTGGTCCACCGTCTGTCATAACAAAAATCAAGTCAAATGCTCTAAACGATTGAATGGTAGTAAGCGCTACAACAATAGTCGCGGCTGGGATTAATAACGGCCAAGTAACATATCGGAAAGTTTGCCATGCACTTGCTCCCTCGATTCGAGCAGCCTCGTACAAGTTTTCTGGTATGGATTGTAAGCCAGCAATAAATATGATCATAACTTGGCCGATATGAGTCCAGATCTGTGCAAAGGCTAAACTATAGATTGCAATCTTTGAATTACCTAACCATGATTGTTTTGCCAGACCTAAATTTCCTAGCATCACGTTGAGGGCACCGATATTTGAGTCATAGGTAAACATCCAAATAAAGGCTATAGACACAGATGCTAAAACCATAGGCAGGAAAAACACTGTACGGTAAACAACATTTAGTTTGCTATTTTTCATTAGAAATATAGCAAAAACCAAGGACAATGCTGTCTGTGCAGTTAATACTACTAGAGTAAATTTTACGTTGTTACCCACGGATTTATGGAAAATGTTGTCCTTCAGAAGCTCCTTGTAATTATCAAGTCCTACAAATGGAATATTAGATGAAATTCCGTTCCAGTCGGTAAAACTCAGGCCTAAAGCGGCTACGGTGGGTATTACAAAGAACATGATATACAGAGCTAGTGCTGGTAAAAGAAACAGATAGAGAATCCGTCTACTTTTCATAATCACCCTCCAATACCGACAAAGAAAACTAGGTTTACGCTAGCACCTCAGGCACTGCGGTAGCCTTAGTTGTACTTCTGCCGTCTTAACAATTTATTGATACTCTATCTAATTGTGCAAGTTCAAGGGCGGCAGCAATTTACCGCCCTTGAATTTCCAATCAACCTGTTATTTCTTGATAACTTTATCTACTTCTATTTGAGCTTCCTTCGCAGCTTGTTCGACACTTATACCTTGTTGAATTTTTTGGACAGCTGTAACGATAGCAGTCTTAATTTCTTCTTTCTTAAAGGTGTACATTGGTTGGAAACGGGTTTTTACAGAGGTCCATTTGCCAGACTCTTGTAATTCCGGAGTACTGTATTTAGCACCTTTAACTGTAACCATTTGACCGGTTTCGTTGGCGTATTGGCTAGCGATATCAACATTAGAGAGAAATTCAATAAACTTCTTGGCTTCCGTTTGCTTTTTGGATTTAGCATTTATACCTAACATAAAGGTTGAAGTATGAATGCCTTTCCATACAGCTTTATCTTCAGTAGTAGTGATTGGAGCAATCAGTCCTTGTTGGATGTTAGGATTCTGTTTCTTTACAGTAGCCATCGAGAAAGATCCCGCTGCCAGCATGGCTGCCTTTTCCTGAGCGAAGAGCGCTAAAGCACCATCAGCCTTGGTTCCAGGAACATCCTGCTGAAAGTAACCTTTATCTTTTAGCTCTTTAAGAGCACCTAAACTCTTAATGAACCATTCATCGGTTAGCTTGGTTTGACCTGCTTCAAGTTTCTGGAAGATGTCCTCTTCCGGTGCGTTATTCATGATCATAGAGTTGATGAACTGTTGTGGGCTAACGTCAATACTGAAAGCAATCGGAATAATACCATTTTTCTTAAGGGTTTCTGAGGCTTTTAAGAAACTATCCCAGTCTTTAGGCACTTCAATATTATACTTAGCAAATAACGCTTTGTTGTAAACCGGGATGTTATATACTAATTGATAAGGAATGGCATACTGTTTCCCATCTTTTTGTCCTGCTTTAATAAGAGCAGGCTCAAAATTCTTTACAAACCCTTCGTTAGTCAGATCTGAGTATGCATTGGAACTATAAATGGTTTCGAACTGGCTGCCAGGGAAAGTAGTGAACACATCTACACCCTCACCAGACAGAAGCATACCTTGAAGGTTTGCAATATAGTTAGCAGAAGGAGTAATGGTCATTTCAACTTTGACATTAGGATTTTGCTCTTCGAATTTGGCAATAATCTTTTTAAATGCCTCAGTATCTTCTGGACGCCAGTGAGCGAAGGTAATAGTAGTCTTTCCACCTTGAGCTTGTCCGCCACCGCCGCCCTTAGCGCATCCGGTCAGCAGTAGAGCAAAGACCGTAATTAAAGCAACGATTGATAATAATTTTTTGTTTTTCATTTACTTAAGCACCCTCCCGTATGTTTCTTAATACTAAGCTTTGTTAGGCAAATGCGTAGATCCGTTAACTCTCTTCTCACCTCCCAGGAAAAGAACTTATGGGATCCCTCAATGAAGGTTGCCACCGAATTAGACTTTCATAGACAATAGATTGGAACCAGATTGAGGATCAAAAAGATGCAGGAACCCGTCAAGAGGTCGAAGCTTAATTGTTTCTCCTGGTTCTGCAATTTTTCCGTTGGCATTAACCTTAACTACTAGTTTTTGTCCATCCGGTGTTTTAGTATGCACTATAGATTCTGATCCTACGTATTCACTTACTTCTACATGACAAGTAAGGAATTTACTCTCTTCAAATTTGTTTTGATCGATAACTTCAACATTTTCCGGTCTGATACCTAAAACAACATCTTGTTGCTTTGGAGCTTCAGCAGAAGTGGTAGGAAGTTCTAGGCTAATCCCTTGAGATTTAAATAGAACCTTACCATTTGCAGTTTCCAGCGAACCTTTTATGAAGTTCATTGGTGGAGACCCGATAAATCCTGCTACAAACATATTAGCCGGATGGTCATATATAAATTTCGGGGTGTCTACTTGTTGAACCAAGCCATCCTTCATCACAACAATCCTGGTTCCCATCGTCATAGCTTCTGTCTGATCGTGAGTTACATAAATAACAGTGGATTTCAGCTTTTGGTGAAGCTTGATAAGTTCTGCCCTAGTTTGCACACGGAGTTTAGCATCAAGGTTACTAAGGGGCTCATCCATTAGAAATACTTGAGGATGACGTACAACTGCCCGGCCTAGTGCTACACGTTGGCGTTGACCACCGGAAAGCTGCTTGGGATAGCGATCCAGGAGGTTCGTTAAGCCAAGCATTTCTGCGGCCTCATTTACCCGTTCAGTTATCTCTTTTTTAGAGACTTTTCTTAATTTTAGGCCAAAAGCCATGTTGTCAAAAACCTTCATGTGTGGGTAAAGAGCATAATCCTGGAATACCATCGCAATATCACGATCACTCGGCTCCAGCTTGGTAACGTTCCTGTTACCGATAAAAACACTTCCCTCAGTTGGAGTCTCTAATCCCGCAACAATCCTTAATGTTGTACTTTTTCCACAACCTGAAGGGCCAACTAGAACCAAGAATTCACCATCCTTGATATCCAAATCGGTTTTCGTTAAGACAACAGTGCTTCCAAAAACTTTAGTAATGCCTTCTAACCTTACTCCTGACAAAGAGGTCTCCTCCTTTAACATGGTAATATTGCAAAAAATGTCTGTGATGACTTAACCAAGCAACGCAACATAGAAAGTTTCGGTTTTAATTTTCCAACCTATACAAACAAATAACTTTTCGGTACAAATTTTAAGCAAAAAACAAAAAGCCGCAGTTTCCTAAACCATAAAAGATTTAGGAAAAACCGCGGCTTCTCTTTAACTCCCAGCCTAAAATATCATATTGTAAAAACTTTTAGAAACGATTTACTAAATTGATTGAAAATAATGAAGAACCTAAATGTTAATTCACTTTTTTTTAATATAACATATAAAATTCTTTTTAGCAATATTAAAAACTTAGATAATTAACTTGATAACCGTGCTTTCTGGTTAAAATATTCGAGACTCTGAAGTATGAAATAAGTTACCTTACTAGTAATCTACCACATATTTCGACAATTTTCAATATAATAATTATTACTTAAATTTAAATTGAGCATGGTGAAAAAACTTATATTGTTAGGATATAATTATTTCTATGTTTTCACCTATAATTCCAGGGTAAGCACCCTTTTCAATTAAAACTTTACGCTCCGGATGAGCTAAGAGCCATTTGTTTTTTGCAAATAGTGTTTGTGTCTCAATCGATTTTCCTATAGGCCTGGAAAGTGGAAGATTTGTCCCCCAGGGCAAAATGACTACGCATTTAAACCCTTCTGGTACGGTTTTGCAAGGAGCAAAATGAAGAGATGTTGCGTATAACTCTACAGCAGTACCTTTGGGAATATAGAAAGCTTCCACTTGAGATGACATATATCTGTTATCTCTAATGTTTTGAACTTTACCTAATAATAAAATCATATCAGTTACTGCAATATTAATTTCACTGCCTTTATGATACTCTAAGCCGTTAAGATTTGAGTTTCTGCCATTACAGTACCCTATTTCAATCTGCATTTCCCCATAAATGTCAAATTCAAGTGTGTCCTTAATTGGCAATTCTTCCATGGCCTGAACAGAGGGAACATAAATGTTTCCCTCTGCCGGAATTTCAGTTTCTGTTTCCATATAACTAATTAAGCCAGAAAAGTCATAATCCGTAAGCACTCTGCCATAGGCTTGGAACTCAAAATCTGTGACTTCTTTAATAGCTAGCTTATTCAACCGTTTTAAGACATCTAGATTCATACTTTCGCCACTTCCTTAAATAATTCCGCATAAGCTGAGGACTTCCGATAGAACACTGGGGGATACCCTAGTGGTGCATCAATATTTGCTTCTCCAGCCCCATACTCTTTACCTGTCCATAAATGAATCCATTCATCCTCTGGCAAGTACACTGTCCACTCTGTTTTTTCTGGCTCGATGACAGGTGCAACTAACAAATCTCGCCCAAATAGATATTCATATTTCAGCTCATAAGCCTTAGAGCTTTCGTAATGCATAAACAGTGGACGCATTACCGGAACTCCATGGCTAGAATTTTCTTTCACAGCAGCCTTGATATAGGGGGAAAGTGTAGTATAGACTCTGCTCATTTTAGCAAAGTGCGCTAATGTCTCATCGTCAGAATCAAACTGCCAGTTATCATCAGGACGGTTACCCTCGTGTGTTCTCATCAACGGGGTAAAGGCTCCAAATTCCGCCCAGCGCATAAATAATTCCTTTGTCCTTTTGATATCATATAAAGTAGTGTATCCGCCAATATCACTTGAATGAAGTCCGAATCCTGTCATTCCTAAGGATAAAGCGGCAGGAATAACAGAAGCTAGACCATCATCCAGGCTCCAATCAACGTTTTGGTCTCCTGCCCATGTCATGGTTGAGTATTTTTGACTGCCTGTATATCCGGATCTCATAAAGAAGGTTACCTCATTGAGCTTGCCGGATTCTTCTACTGCCTCCCGGTTAACCCTTGCCCAAAGAGCAGGCCAGGCGTTGTGCATTAATTCCGCACTGATACCATTATATAAGACAGCATCGGTAGGCAGATACTCGCCAAAATCTGCCATCCACCCGGCTAAACCGAATTCAATCATATTTACTTTGATTACCTTTTTATACCATTCGAAAGCTGTTGGATTAGTGAGATCTACTATCCCAGAATAGAACTCGCCGCAGTCAATTAGATAATCCTTACCTTCCTGATTCTTAACGATATAACCCTTTTCGCTAGCCTCTATATATAAATGCCCTTCGATTGCCAGGTAAGGATTGATATACCCTAAGAAGCGAATTCCTCTGGCTTTTAACTTCTTGATTTCCTCATCAAGTCCAGGGTAAAGTTCTTTATTCCAAACCCAGTTCCACATCAAGCGTTTACCAAATGAGGTAATCCTTTTCCCTTCCCAGTCCTGAGCCCAAATTCCACTTACTTTTAACCCTTTGGAAAGGGCATGTTCGAGTTTGCTTAGAACAGTCTCTGTTCCACCTTGCATCCCTATCCAAACACCATCATAGATCCAATCTGGCAGTTCAGGTTGTCTGCCAAGAAGATTTGTAAGTTTACCAACTAGGTCTATATAAGTATCTGCAGCCTCGATTACTATATTTTTTGGTACGTTCCAGATTTGAAGCTCATGATAGGACTCATGGCTAAAATCGAAATCCATATAAGCCGTATCTTCAACGTGACAGTAGTATTTTTTACTTGAGATAAAAGTCGGCTGTGGAAAATAGGTTGAGTAGTAATCTCCACCAGCCTTGGCCTGAGTATCTGCCATAAATGTGGCCAGGGTCTGCTTGTTTCTCCCTACCCCTTGTTCTGCGACCCAAAGAGGAAAGTTCCTACCCCTTAAATCGAAGTAGGAAAACTGTTCACCGCAACCGTAAATGCGTTCTTCTTTATCAGCTTGCAGTCTTAACCAAAGTCTGTTAATACCATCCTGATTAGAAACGAATTTTATAACTGCCCGTCCTTCTTCTACTGTAAAGAGGACTGTCACGCTGTAGAGGCCTTTACGAGAGAAAGTAACTAAAGTCCCTTTAATATCAGGACTTGATTCTTCCTCAATTGAAAAATCAGTAAGTGCAATCTTCTCTTGTACTTCTTCTTTGATCTTGAAGTTTCCATGATGCATGTCAAAAGAAGCTTGTCCTTTTCCGGCATAGATCCACGGAGTTTTCTCGTTATGACAGATAATTTCCTGACCGGCTACCAAAAGTTTAAACCCATTTTCTACCGGTATAAATTCCACTTTTACCACCACTTCCTACATATTTCAATGGTTTGTATGACAGCTGCTATAGTAACAGCAAATACAACTAGGAAAGATTATAGGCCTTCATCAGAATCCAAACAGGCTGGTAGGTATTTAACCCCGAGCCGTGTTGTATTTGAACTCTGCAGATTCCGCACTCTGTGATCATTTCTTTGAACTCTCCTTGGGCTAGCCCATCCTTAGCTCGTTCAAACAGAGGCCTTCCTATCTCCATAGCTAACGGATACTTTTCTTCTTTAAATCCATAACTACCAGACAATCCACAACATCCTGAATCGATATCTATTACTTTAACCCCAGGAATCAGGCGCAATATACGAAGTGAAGGAGTACCGATGCCCTGAGCTTTTAGATGACATGGATTATGATAACCTAGTGATACCTGAACTTCAGAGAAGTCAGTTTTAAGCTCACCACGCTCATAGAGTTCCCAAAGATACTCAAACAAATCATAGGTTTGCCGCCCAATTCTACCCGCCGAAGGGCTGTCTAACTTTGGATATTCCTCTTTTAGATGTAACGAGCAGCTTGTACATGATGCAATAACCGGAATCCCAGCCTTTAGGTAGTCATCTATTAAACTAAGGTTATATAAACCGTTTCGGTTTGCTTCTTTAAACAAGCCGTTCGCCTCAACTGGAACACCGCAACACTTAAAGTCTGGAATAATTACCTCAACTCCGTTGTGTTCCAGTACCTTAACCACTGCTTCACCGGTAAGGTAATCGTTATAGGAAATTAAACAGCCAGGAAAATAGATAACTTGCTTTGTTCTGCCATTGATTGTGCTCTTCGAATGTGAATTAAAACCAGTTCTTCTCGGTTTAAGTCTTTTACCATAGGGAGGCAGAGGAGCTTTTACCCCTATCCCAAGAGTTTTTTCCATTAGATGGCGCATAGGCTTTATCTTCAGGACTCCATTTGTTAAGCCTGGCCAAACTGTTCCTAGCTTACCCAGATACTCAGCCCGCCCCAAAATACCATCGCGTATGTGGTGACGCCAGTTCTGTTTAATAAGTGAAGAACGTCCATCATCTTTCCCTTTAGCCCTTAGGATCATTTCTGTAATCTTTACTCCAGAAGGGCACGTTACTTCACAAGTCTTACAATTTGAACAATAACTTAAACAATTAGGGTCAAACTTAACTCCTTCAAGCCTGAATCTTTCGGCATCAGGTCCTAGTACCTTCGGCCCTGGAAAATGCGGGTTAACGGCAGCTACCGGACATTGGGCCGAACAAGCACTGCACTTGATACAGGCATCTAAATTCGTGACTTTGTCCATTTCTTTCATTACCGACACCCTTCTAGTTATATTTCTCCACCAGCAAAGTAGCCAGATGTTATTGACACACCACCGCCGCAGTTCTCTGTCCAGGGATCCCAATGGGCCATGGTTCGACCGATGACAATGACATTATCAAATACTTGTTTTTCTGTTAATGGATAAACAGGTCGAAGTTGATGATTTACTTCAACCCCTAT
>JAJZSC010000472.1 GCA_021849995.1 Bacillota bacterium
TTTCATGTAATCCTGAGCTCCGTAGAAGAAACGCAGAACACTTACTGTTTTAGCGGTCTCAGCCACTTTATATACCAGAATGTAGTTTTTTATAACGGCCTTGCGATAACCCTCCTTTTCCAACCGGCTGTCGTTGCACCTGGAATACATCAACGGATTGTTTTTCAAGTAGCCGTAACACCTGTCAACCTCGTCAAGAAAATTTGACGCGGCGGCCGAATTTGCCAGTTGGACAGCGATGTAAGATATAATGCTGTCCAAATCCTGATGAGCAAGTTCTGAAACAATCAGCTTATACATTATACTTTTCTCTTATAATCTTTAGGGACTCATCACCGTCGATTATTTTCCCCTCCGCCAATTGTTCCTCGGCGGCGTTCAGCTTACGGTATACATCAGACATGAACATTCTTTCCTCATATGTTTTCATGCTCATGATGACCATATCCCCATATCCGTTTTTCGTTACAAAAATAGGCTCATCTGATTCGCGGCACAGCAGTGATATCTCGCTCGTCTTCTTTAAATCACGAATCGGAATTATTTTCGGCATAATATCGCCTCCTTCTGGGCTATATTGTACCATAATTATGCCCCAGCATCAATTGTTTAGATAAGTAAAAGTACCCGCTCATCATAAACAGAAGCGCCCGTACTCCCTTGATTTCTAAGCGCTCTATCCAGCGCCATAATCGTCGCCACCGCGCCGTCGATTCTTTCCGTGGATTTTTCCTTATCCGGCTTAATGTTGCCAGCCGGGTCAGTCTTGATGAAGATATTGTCCATCATCCAGCGCAGGACGGGATGGCCGCCGTGGGCGATTCTTTCCTCTAGCGTCAGTTTCATCAGCTCCTTGGTGGGCGGCGACATATCCTTAAAGCCCTGCCCGAAGGGGACGACGGTAAAGCCCAGCTTCTCAAGGAGGCGCTATTGCCGGAAGCTGTTCTCCTC
The DNA here is from genome assembly GCA_021849995.1 of Bacillota bacterium. Taxonomy (GTDB): domain Bacteria; phylum Bacillota; class Desulfitobacteriia; order Desulfitobacteriales; family Desulfitobacteriaceae; genus JAJZSC01. The sequence continues at coordinate 952 of JAJZSC010000472.1, forward strand.
GGCGGGGTTTTGTTTCGCGCTCTCGCAGGCGGCCTCTACTTTATCCATCCCCACCGTGATGCCAAGGGAGGGGTTAACCTTTGTCCACACCTTGGGGTCGGTCCAGTCGTCATCATCCTTTGCCCCGTAGATCACGGGATAGAAGGTGAGGTCATGTTTCCGACCCTCGAGGATGTCCAAAGCTTTCTGGTGCGTCTCGGAGTATAGGGATATTCCAATCGGAAGCATAATTGCAATTGTGAGTGCATTGATATACTTTGTTTCACCAATTGATTTGTTACCAGATAGTATCCCAGTTTTAGGATATGTAGATGACACAGCGGTGGTTGCGTTTGTTTGGCGTATGGTAGAAGATGATGTTGAAGAATATAAAAAGTGGCAGGCAAAAAACAGGAAAACGGTGCGGTAAAAAGAAAGGATACGCACTACAGCGCTAAGCGAAAAAAACAGGAATGAGCATATTTTAAAAATAACATCGATATATGGATGGAGACGATCTGCTTTTTACCGGAAGGGAGAGTGAATCATGCAAATTGCATTAACGAAAAAGTTAGCGGACGCCTTGGAAGTAAAGCTTCCGGCTACCGACGAAACCATCAATCCTCTGTTCACATGGACAGCAAATTGGACCACGGTATGGGACAATCGAAGAGCAGAGGATATGCTAGTCCTAGTAAATAACGCAACACGCTTTACAGTGGCGATATACCAAGTTAAACGGAAGGACCTGAAAAATGTCGCGAAAATGATGGAGGCTGCTATTTCAAACACGCTTCTTTCGATGAATGTAAATCCTGAGATGGTGAGTGAATATATGCGTTTGGCAGGCGGCGCGGTGTTTGTCAAAAATAGCAGCAGACAAACCGCATCCTGGGTGTCAAAGGCAGGATTGGAATGTGCCTTTCATGTCGGACGAGAATATAATGGCATTGCGAGAATGTACTGTGATACATTGGGAGTTTCATCAAATTATGGAATCGTCAATTGCTCTGGAAACGCAAATGATGGTTTCTATCCATATAAAGCGATGGTCGATGCATTGACAGAACTAACGGGTATGGAGGCATACAAATGTCGCGCATTTGAACTGATGGTAAGCTTAGATCTGGAAGTATATAAGGCAGAACGGAGGATTATCGTTCCTGCGGACATGAAATTTGCTCAATTTCACAAGGTGTTACAGTATGTTTTCGGCTGGAAGAACTACCACCTCTATGATTTTACTATTATTGATGAAAAGACTAAGAGAGCGGTAATTAGAATGGTTCCGACTGAAGAAGATTTGGAGTATGATGAAAGTGCTGTATTGATGGCCGGACATACTCTGGCAGAATTTTTTCCGGAGCATAAGCATATGTTTTATACCTATGACATGGGGGATAACTGGGAACATATCATTCAACTGGTTCGAGTGATTGAGGAATATGACGGTGAGCTGCCGTATCTACTGGAAGCTAGCGGACAAACCCCGCCGGAAGATGTCGGCGGTGTAGGTGGTTTTATAAGCTTCAGAGAGATCATGCTGAATCCTAAACATCCTGAATACGCAGAAATGAAAGAATGGGCGACGTACTGGACGCCGAAGCTTAGGGAATGGGAAAGGAAGCCGAAGGTCATTCATATATGAGCTTGATGTGACATCAATACCACGCTAAAGAATGTGTCTTTGTCGCACAGTGCTTTGTTGATAGCGGTAATCAGCGCTTGCTCAATTTGTCATTCCGGCACTGTTCGTGCATCGCAATTCTTTATTTAACTCTTTGGGGCAGGAGCCTTCACGACAATTAACTCTAAAGGTTCGTTGTGCAAATTTTTGACATTCATTTTTGTCTGGAAGGGAATCTTCAACAATGTTCCGGATTCATATTCATGAGTTACCTGGTCGTTTAACCCAATCGAAAGCTTCCCACGAACAACGGT
>JAJZSC010000473.1 GCA_021849995.1 Bacillota bacterium
AGAGGGTGTTCTGAACCTCTTTCTGCAGAGGCCGCCAATCTAAGGAATTCAGGCTCAGGAAAACTACCTGTATTTACTATCTCGGTGACTTCGGGTTCCCCTTTGGTAATGGTACCTGTCTTATCCAGGACTACTGTGTTGATCCGATAGGCTTTTTCCAGATGCTCACCGCCTTTGATCAGAATACCTTTTTCCGCTCCCCGGCCAGTGCCAACCATTATAGAGGTAGGGGTAGCCAGACCGAGGGCGCAGGGGCAAGCGATGGCCAATACGGCAGTAAAATTGATTAAAGCCCTTGTTAAATTGCCGGGATCGGCGAGAAAGTACCAGACTAAAAAAGTGACTATCGCAACACCCAACACCGCCGGGACAAAATAACCGGAAATAGTATCGGCTAAACGTTGAATCGGGGCCTTTGATCCTTGAGCTTCTTCCACGATTTTAACAATTTGGGCTAAAGCAGTGTCAGAACCTACCTTTGTAGCCTTAAACCTGAAGGTCCCATGCTTATTAATAGTTGCCCCGATAACCTCATCTCCCACCTTTTTATCTACCGGAATACTTTCACCGGTAAGCATCGACTCATCTACTGTCGAAAATCCATCCGTAATAAGCCCATCAACAGGTATTTTTTCACCTGGACGAACGATTACTACATCTCCCACCTGCAAGTCTTCCACCGGGATATCAATTTCCTCCCCGTTTCGAATTATTTTTGCCGTCTTTGCCTGCAGCCCAATTAACTTTTTGATAGCTTCGGAAGTCCTCCCTTTAGCGTTAGACTCTAAAAGCTTACCTAGAATAATGAGGGAAATAATAATGCTTGAAGTCTCGTAATATACATGCCCGGGAATAAAAAAGGTTGTGGCCACGCTGTAGAAATATGCGGCGCTGGTCCCTAGAGCGATAAGGACATCCATATTGGCAGTACCATGTTTAAGAGCGGTAAATGACCCCCGGTAAAATTGATAACCGGCGATAAACTGGACGGGGGTAGCAAGAGCGAATTGAAATATTTTGTTATGAATGATATGCGGTAAAGGAAGGTTAAATAATTCTCCCAGCATAGAGGCCAGGAGCGGTACGGTCAGTATTATGGAAAGAATAAACATCCTGAACTGACGGCGTGTTTCTTTCTCTCTCTCCAGCTTTTCGGCGTCCTCGTCGAAGTGTTGGTCGCCGTCCAAGGCCTGGTAACCGAGGTCAGCCACCGCCTGTTTCAGTTCCCTAATAGTGATCTGTTCAGGGTTATATTCAACCGTAACTCTCTCCATAGCGAAGTTAACAGCGGCCCTAGCTATTCCCTCTAGTCCGGCTAGTTTTTTCTCAATGCTGGCAGCACACGAGGCACAACTCATACCATGGACTTTAAAAGCTACCTTTTGAATTCCGTTTGCCAATTAGAACACCCCGCTATTTAGGCTACCAAACGAGGTAGCCAAATCGAGACCCGCTAAACATGATGTAAAAAGAAAAACTTCCTTGGTTTTATTGGGCCATCTTCCGGCCAAATATATTATTTACGCTTAGCATCTAATTATGCGTTCAATTACTCTATATACATCGGCGAGGTTACCATAATTAAATCTTGATACATAGATTTCCCATCACCAAAATAGAAGAAGGTAGCATCGGATTTACCCGCCTGCTACCTTTTCCGTCTTACTTCACGATAAATTTACCTGCCATTCCATTCATCCCGGAAACCGTATTGATAATGTTAAATTCTCCTGGACGATCGGCGACAAATTTAATTGTCTGTTCCTGTTTAGGCGCCACATTCTCTGTTTTAATACTGGTACCCTCAATGACCAAGTTGTTCACATTATCTTCTTCATTTCTGAAGATAAGCTTAACCTCTGTTCCTTTATCAACGGTAACTACTTTCGGTTCAAAACCCATGTTCTTTGCGGTTATTATAATCTCTTTTACCTCACTATTGGCCTGAGGAGCAGCACCCTGGGCGGCTTCTTTTTTGACCTCCGGACTTCCAGTAGTAGTAGCTGGACTATTTGCTGAACAACCCGCAAAAATAGCAGCGGCAACTAATATGGCAACTAACAACAGTCCCTTTTTCATGATGCAATTTCTCCCCTCTTCCTCTTTTCTGTCCATTTTATTCAGTAATTTCTTTTGTTTCAGACTTTGTAAGGAAATCTCTTTTGACATAGTTATAGACAAATCCAATTAGCCCGACAAATAGAGCGATAACGGCTAGGATGGTTAGTACAGTGAAGATAAACCCGAAGATCGAGCCTAGTAGTGTTCCAGACGTACCTCCCGCACCTCCCATAGGTGAACCCATCATTCCCATACCTGAACCCATCATGCTTCCCATCATTCCTTGGTCCATATTCATCATGTTATTCATCATGCCTTGACCCATACCCATCATACCCTGACCCATACCCATGCCTGAGTTCATCATCCCTTGACCCATCCCTGAGCCCATTCCACTACCCATGGAGCTCATACCAGACATCTGCACCCCTTGAGACCCTCCGGGTGAAAAAAGACCCTGAAAAACAAGTTGGATTAATCCTACTACCAAAATACCAACCAAAGAGAACAGAGACAACTTCAACCACCGATTTTTAATCATAATTATTCCCATTCCTTTCGCTTCGCTCAAGGCACAAAACGCAATTAAATGTGTTGGCTTTGAGCAATTTTTCTATTATTCTACAGCCATAGGGATAACAGTTAACTACAAATCACGGGGAGGTGAGTGGGATACTCCAACATTGGAGTGACCGCATAATTATATGTGTAGATTGCCTTTCCAAGCACAAATAAGTGTGACGCAAGAGCACGCAGACTTATCTTTGTATAAACATTACTCGTTTATTGCCAGGCAATCAGT
>JAJZSC010000474.1 GCA_021849995.1 Bacillota bacterium
TCCTAACTCAGCTGTGTCCGGCAAATCGGGTATGGGTCTCGACAATTCAATTGAAGATTCTATTATAGTTATTGATGATCCGGTATCTAGTCTTGATGCAAATCATTTGTATCACGCGTATTCGTATTTAAAGTGTGAGTGTGAAAGTCCATATCAAATGTTTATTCTCACACATAACTTTGGATTTTTTAGTTTGGTCAGAGATTGGTTGCTTAGAAAAAATAAAAAAAATGTAAATACTCATATATATTCAATTGAAGTTATTCCAGGTGAGATACGAATGGCTGAAATCAGAAATGCCAGCGCTGCATTAACTAATTATCAATCCGAATATCATTATCTATTTCATAAGCTGTACAAATATCGGGAACAAAGCAGGTTGAACTTAGATGAGGCCTTTCTTGTTGCTAACTTGTCAAGGAAGCTATTAGAAGGTTTCCTAGGTTTTAAATTTCCAAAACACAGGAATGACTTTGGCCAGCTTTTTGATGTGGCAATAAAAGATAAAACTAAAAGGGAAAAACTATACAGATTTATTAACAAATACTCTCACGGAAAAGCTGCCGGAATTGAAGATAATTCTATCGATAACCTGCTAGGCGAAAGTCAAAATGTTGTTCAAGAAATATTAAAGGTTATTGAAGAACTTGATGAAATACATTATCAAGAGATGGAAGATTTAATAGTTTCCTTATGATATGTAAAGGACTCTGCTCTTTAAACATCTATTCAGTAGGTTAGGGATGGCATACAAAGCGGATTGCAGCAGATTCGGGCATATGCCACAACTATTTTTGAGATGACTTGTTGTGACAAGGTATTCGTTGAAAGTGAAGATGATTGAGGGTGCAAAATATATTTTTGCAGGGGAGGGAGGAGATTGCGGAAAAGAGGAGAAGAATTACTGAAACGTATGTTCGGGCCTGATGCTGTATTCCGGGATGGGCAGTGGGAGGCTATTGAGTGTGTGTTAAAGAGGGAGCGTACGCTGGTGGTGCAGCGGACGGGGTGGGGGAAGAGTGTTGTTTACTTTCTGGCCACCAAGCTTTTAAGTGAACAGGGTGCGGGAGTAACGGTACTTATCAGTCCGTTGCTGTCTTTGATGAGGAACCAGATTGAAGCCGCCAGCAGAATTGATATTAAGGCTGAATCGATAAACAGTACGAATGAAGACGAGTGGGATCGGGTAGAAATTATGCTGAGGCGCGGGGAATGCGATGTGTTGCTGGTTTCCCCGGAGCGGCTTGCCAATCAGCGTTTTCTGTCAGGAGTATTGCCAGCGATCAGGGACGGTATCGGCTTGTTTGTAGTGGATGAAGCTCATTGCATATCGGACTGGGGGCATGACTTCAGGCCGGATTACAGAAGGATTGTAAGGATCATCAATAGTATGCCGCCGAATATGCCGGTAATGGCCACAACTGCTACGGCGAATGACCGTGTTGTTCAGGATGTGGAGGAGCAGCTTGGAAGGAATATAAGGGTTTTAAGAGGGCCTCTTACACGAGAGTCGTTGCAGTTGCAGGTGATTAAGCTCGCCGACCAGGCGGAGAGGTTGGCCTGGCTTGCTGAGAATATTCCTAAGATGGATGGTTCGGGGATCATTTACTGTCTTACTGTTGCTGATTGCGGCAGGGTTGCGCAATGGTTAAGGCAGAACGGGATAGATGCGTTAGAATATAACGGTAAACTTGACAAAGAGTTGCGGCCTGTGCGGGAACAGATGCTTTTACATAATCAGGTTAAGGTATTGGTTGCGACGGTTGCTCTGGGTATGGGGTTTGACAAACCTGACCTGGGATTTGTCATTCATTATCAACGGCCGGGTTCGCTTGTAGAATATTATCAGCAGATAGGACGGGCAGGACGGGCTCTGGAGAATGCCTACGCTATTCTTCTAAACGGCAGGGAAGATGATGAAATTCAGGAGTATTTCATTACATCTGCATTTCCCGGTACGAATGAGATGAGAAGAGTTTTGTCTTTGATTGAAGACTCGGATAGGGGTTTAAACAAGACCCAGATACAGCAAAGGTATAATATTTCGAACGGCAGACGGGACAATTGCCTGAAGATGCTGGAAATAGACGGGGCTATTGTTAATCATGGCGGGATGTTTACCCGTACAGTTAACCCGTGGAAGCCTGATACAGCGCGCAGTGAAGGTGTAACGGCCTTGAGAAGGCATGAGTTGAAGAATATTCAGGAGTATGTGGAAACAAAACAATGCCTGATGAAGTATATCTCACTGGAATTAAGCGATCCTTTTGCGGCTGAATGCGGACGGTGCGCAAACTGTAACGGACGGGAATTTTTCCCTGTTGAAGTTGGCAGGGAGAAAGTCCTGGCGGCTATTGAATATCTTTGGGGAGATTACTTAACTGTTGAGCCATGGAAACAATGGCCGAACGGTTGGACCGGCAGTGAAAAAGGGCGTATCAAAGAAGGTTTGTTAAACCAGGAGGGCAGAGTGCTCTGCGCGTATGGGGATGCAGGGTGGGGAAGGACAGTAATTAGGGGTAAGTATGAGGATGGGTATTTCAGTGAGGAATTAGTTGAAGCATCGGTTAACTTAATTCGCGACAAATGGAGAACGGAGCCTGCCCTGAAGTGGGTAACGGCAGTACCTTCACTACGGCGCCCGGATCTTGTACCGGACTTTGCCAGACGTCTGGCCAGAGGCCTTGGCCTTGAATACCGTCAGGTGTTATACAAGATTAAAGATAACCCTGAGCAAAAAACAATGAGGAACAGCTTTCAGCAGGCGAGCAATATTCATGATGCTTTTGAGGTGAGGGGAGAGTGCTTGCCCGAGCCGGTGTTGCTTGTTGATGATATGGTTGATTCAAAATGGA
>JAJZSC010000017.1 GCA_021849995.1 Bacillota bacterium
TCATTCACTCCGGGCGGCTGGATCAAGATGCTCACTCGTACCTCGTTGCGCTCTCGAGCCAGCCTACTCCGTAAATAGCTTATCCTGTCCACATCCGCTTCCCAGCACTTGTTTTCTGTCTTGGTTTGCCGGCCCTCGTACCTCGGAGCCGGACAAAGCCTGCGCCAGAAAAAAGCGCTCGAAGGCGGGGTGCAGGTCAAAGCTTATGTCCGCTATGTTAGCGGGCCGATGTAATTCTCACTGGATTTGCTTAACCCGCTAACCAAGCTAGGCACGAGGTTATGCTGCCAGGGAGACGAGGCCTGCGGCCGCGAGCGGGAACCGCTCCTCGTACATCGTCGCGGTACCCGCTCGCGTTGCTTGCTTATCTTGCCTTACCCCCGGGTTCGTCCCTCGCTTCCTCGGGCTGCTACCGGCTAGGCTGCATTTTATGTCCGAGCTTGCTCGCGCGCGGTGGATCTCCTTTTGATTTCTCGGGGAGCTAACCGCGCTTAGATCGTTGTCTATGGTCTTTGGGGAATTCAAATACAATTGTTTAGCTCTCAGAAATATCTGGGAGTTTTTTTGTTGTATCGATTGACAGAATTAGAAATAGATCATATAATCATATTACAATATTAGTAATATCTAATGTAATAAATATCAGAGGAGAAGGTGGAAAATGACAACTATGGGCAACCAACTTATTTCAAATGTATTCAAAGCTTTGGGTCATCCTACAAGAATCCAAATAATTAAGCTCCTAAGAAAAGGTGAACTGTGCGTTTGTGATATCTTACCTAATCTTGATTCTGAACAATCGAATACTTCTCAGCACCTTACAGTCTTAAAAAATCAGGGTATTGTTGAAAGTAAAAAAGATGGATCGAAGGTTATTTATTCGATTAAAAACAAGGAGGTTTACGAGATGATTGATCTCGTCGAAGCAATTATTCTACGTCAAATAGAAGAAACAAAGACTTCATTATCAAAATAGAATCTAGTTGGGATGCTATGGCGCTCAAACTAATGTGATTTGGGGAGGATTGCATGGATAAGAAAAAAATTATTCTCATACTTGGTCTAGCAGGTTTTGTGGCAATGGCTGACAACTGGGTGGTTTCACCAATACTTCCATCCATTGCACAGGACTTGAAGGTGGATGTTGCCTCAGCGTCAATCATTATTACAGCCTATATGCTACCTTTTGGTCTTTTTCAGTTACTATATGGGTATCTTGCAGAGCGCCTAGGAAAGAGACAGGTTATAACCGTTTCAATATCCCTGTTTACGATAGCCACTGCACTTTGTGCCTTTGCTTTTTCCCTTAGTGACCTAGCAGTGTATAGGGCCTTGACGGGAATGTTTGCCGCTGCTGTCATGCCGGTGTCTCTTGCACTGATCGGAGACATTTTCCCTATGGAGGAAAGACAGTCAGCGATTGGTTCATTTATGGGGATTTCTTTCCTTGGTCAAGGCCTTAGTATGGCGATTGGTGGCTCAATTGCGCAATTCCTTAATTGGAGAGGAGTTTTTGCTGTTTATGCAGGTCTAGCTGTCATTTCTTCAGTATTGCTGTTTACGATCGGCAGAAAGATACCCTCGACAAAGAATAAAGAAAGTAAAGCATTAAAGCCCTACATAACCTTATTAAAGAATCCTTCCAGCCTTATCATTTATGCATTAGTTGTATTCGAAGGTGTTTTTCTGATAGGTTCCTTTTCATTTCTCGGAGGTTTTATAAAGACAACCTTTAATTTTAATAATTTTGCGGTTGGTATGGTTATGACAGCGTTTGGTCTGATGGCCCTGCTTGCCGGCCGAAAATCCGGCACTATTGTTGCAAAGATAGGTCGTAAGAAAACCGCTGCCCTTGGACTAAGTTTTGCCTTTTTAGCAGATATATTATTGGCTTCTATGGGAGGTTTTCTACCCATTGTAGTCATTGCAGTTGGATTAATGGGGCTTGGTTTCATGATGGCTCATTCGACATTCTTGACGATTGCCACAGAGTTTGCCGCTAAGGCTCGAGGTATCGCCATGTCATTAGTTGCCTTCTGCTTTATGGGCGGTGGCGGAATTGGAACTGCTATTGGTGGAAAAATTGTCGGCGTATCCAGTTTCGAAAGATTATTTATAGTTTATGGACTTGGTCTTATGTTAGTAACGCTTAGCACATTACTTGTGAAGAGCAGCTTCAGGATGAGTGCTCAGTTACAAAGGAGTATAAGTTAGTCCTTTTCTCGGATGAAGGTAGGTTTAAGAGAAACTTGGTTAAGCTTTAAAGCCTAAAAATTGTGATTAGCATCAAGGAGATGATCGCTTGTTTATTTTTGAATGGTTAAACGATCAATTACTTAGAATGGAGTGGCTTAGTAATTTAATTAAGCTTTTGGTAGAAAACGTTTTTGGATTGAGCCTCCAGGAACGCTTGGGTGGAAGCGTTCATTTCTATATTTATGACGTCATAAAAATCTTCATATTGCTTTCAGTCTTAATCTTTACAATTTCATATATCCAAAGTTTTTTCCCGCCCGAGAGAACAAGAAAGATTTTAGGTAGCTACAATGGAGTTTCAGCAAATATCTTAGGTGCTTTACTTGGAACGGTTACACCCTTTTGTTCGTGCTCTTCCATACCATTGTTTATAGGATTTACTAGCGCAGGTCTGCCGATTGGTGTAACATTTTCATTTTTAATATCGTCTCCTCTGGTGGATTTAGCCTCGGTTATTTTACTGGCTAGTATCTTTAACTGGAAAATTGCCATAGCCTATGTCGTTGTTGGGATCATCCTTGCAGTGATTGGTGGTACCATCATTAGTAAAGCGAAGCTAGAAGAGTATGTTGAATCGTTTGTTTTTGGCAATAATGTGCTTGAGGTTGAACAAGAAGAGCTGACGACTCGTGCAAGGATGGGATTTGCAAGAGATCAAGTATTAGACATCATTAAAAAAGTATGGCTATATATTCTCCTTGGTGTTGGAATAGGTGCAGCCATCCACAATTGGATTCCTGAAAACATTATTTCCGCAGTCCTTGGCCAGGATAAATGGTATTCGGTTCTAATAGCGACCCTTGTGGGTGTGCCAATGTATGCGGATATCTTTGGAACCTTGCCGATCGCTGAAGCCCTAGTATTAAAAGGGGTAGGACTTGGAACTGCCTTATCCTTCATGATGGCCGTAACAGCACTTTCATTGCCCTCTCTGATATTGTTAAAGAAAGTTGTGAAGATGAAACTTTTAGCGATCTTTGCGGGTATTGTTACTCTGGGGATTCTGATCATTGGATACTCCTTCAATGCTATTGGTTATCTATTGATGTAGGCTTAACAGCTTTTTATAACTGAAAACTGAGAAGGAGGTCTAAATATATGTCAGAAACTTGGTATCCGGTTATCGACTATGAAACGTGCCTTGAGTGTGGTGCCTGTACGGACAAATGTAAACATGGGGTCTATGATCTCAAAAAACTACCTACTCCGGTTGTAATTAGTCCGGAAAATTGCATCCAAGGATGTCATGGATGCGGAAAGCTTTGCCCAGTGGAAGCTATTAGTTATGTGGGTGACCATGGAGAGGGGGCTGGAAATATAATTTGTTCATGGGGAAATGATAATGGAGGATGCTGTGAATGAGTGATGAAAATACCAAACATTTTAAAAGTAGAGCGCTTAAAATTATAATTCCGGTGCTGCTTATTTGTGTTATAGTCGGTATATGGGTCATTAAAAATAATAAAGAAGACGCTGAACTCGTCGGTAACAACAACTCTGACTTTGCACTACATGTAACGGAAGCCTTAGATCTTGAAAAATTGAAATCCTATGGACTCCCTATGGTGATTGATTTTGGTGCAGACTCTTGTATTCCCTGCAAAGAAATGGCTCCGGTTTTAAAAGGATTAAATGAGGAGCTTCAAGGAAAAGCAATCATTAAGTTTGTCGATGTCTGGAAGTATCAAAAACTTGCTGAAGGTTATCCAATCAGTCTGATACCAACACAGATATTTATTGATGCAGAAGGTAATCCTTTCAATCCATCAGATCCTGAGGCTATGCAGATGAAACTTTATTCGTTGAGAGAATCAAAGGAGCACGTCTTTACAGCTCATGAAGGAGGAATGACGAAAGAACAATTAATGAGTGTTTTGAAGGAAATGGGGTTGAAATAATGGATATTGTAACCAACCAGTGGCTTGAAGCTATTTCAGCAACTATTTCCACTAATCTATGGTTGGCACCGTTTTTTGCCTTACTGGCAGGGGTACTTACTTCCCTTACTCCTTGTGCGCTGACAAGTGTACCACTTGTCATAGGATTTGTAGGAGGAACAGGACAAAGGGATGCAAAAAAGGCCTTTTGGCTGTCCGTTGTATTTTCAGCGGGAATGGCTGTTACCTTTACCATTTTAGGGACAGTTGCTTCGCTTCTTGGCAGGTTAATGCAAGGAACCGGCTCCTGGTGGTATATACTGCTTGGTGTGCTTATGCTTCTAATGGCTTTACAAACCTGGGAGATATTTAATTTTATTCCTTCTACTCATGCTATCAGTAAAAGTACTAAACGTGGCTTTATGGGAGCATTTTTTGCCGGAGTTTTAGGTGGTTTTTTTTCATCGCCCTGTGCAACACCAGTTTTGGTTGTATTACTTGCAATGGTTGCCAAAGAGGGAAGCTTGTTATTGGGAATATTGCTACTGCTACTTTACTCTTTAGGCCATAGTTTCCTGGTGCTGATTGCAGGAACATCTGTGGGTTTTGTACATAAGCTTTCATCAAGTAAGAAGTATGGCGGTGTAAGTAAAATTCTAAGAATTGGTATGGGCACATTCATTGTGTTAATCGCCTTTTATATGTTTTATTTAGGATTCTAATATAAAAGTTAGGGAGTGGATTATGATGATCATCAAGATTTTGGGTTCCGGATGTAAAAACTGTGAGACGTTGAAAGAAAATACCGAGAAAACATTAAAAGAGACAGGCATAGAGAAGCGGAAATAATTAAAGTCAACGATCTTCAGGAGGTTATGGCCTATGGAGTAATGTCGACCCCGGCCTTAGTCATTGATGAGAAAGGTTGTATCCGTTGGCAAGGTTTTGAAGCCGAAAGATATCGCTAAGATTCTAGAAACGTATAAGTAGAAATTGATAGATTCCCCTAAATATCCTATGGAATAGCTTCTTTAAAATGAGGTGGTTTGCTGTGAGTACTTGTATAAACTGTGTTTGGGAGGAATTCAGTCTACCCCTCAAAAGGTTTATTAAGAAACGGGTTGTCAATGAGCATGATGCCGAGGATATCTTTCAGGAGATATATTTAAAAATCCATAAAAATATCGGTAGCGTTTTGGATGAAGATAAAATTCATGCTTGGATATACCGAGTAGCCCGTAACACTATGACGGACTACTATAGGAGAAATCACAATAGTTTGAAATCACAGATCTTACTGAAGATCTGGAATGCTCCACTGATGAGGAACTGTCTGCAAATACTGAAATAGCAGCTTGCCTGAAAGTCATGGTAGACAGTTTACCGGAGACCTATAAGCAGGCTATTCTTCTGACAGAATTTCAAAACATGACCCAGAAAGAGTTAAGTGAGAAGCTGGGTATTTCGATATCAGGGGCCAAATCGAGAGTCCAGCGTGGGAGGAAAATGTTAAAAGAAATGCTATTAGGCTGCTGTCAGTTAGAAGTTGATAGAAGAGGGAATATCATCGACTATCAGCATAAAAATAGTGAATGCGAATATTGTTAAACAATGTTGCAGAACGTGGGCTTTAAGGATATCCGATTGACTCCCAAGGATAACAGCAGTGAGATTGTAAAGTCCTGGGCACCTGATAAGAATATCGAAGAGTTTGTTGCTTCTTATATCATTGAGGCAACAAAAGAAGAACCTGAGGTTAGTAAACCCTGCTGTACTCCTTCTTCAACAGGTAAAAGCTGTTAAACGCTAATGCTAAATTGAAGCCTGAAAAGGCTTCTTTTTTATAATGTAGCTTGGTGATCGATAAGCTTTCTAAAAAAATTCCTAAATACTAGTTCTCTTTTAGGGGATTGTGGTGTATTCTATTTGTATAATCGCTTAAACGAATATAAGTATATAAGGTTAGAAAAGAGGTGAATCAATGGAAAAACTGGTGGATGCATTAAAGGCTCTATCCGATGAAACTCGGTTGAGGATTCTAAACTTGTTGTACGAAAAAGAACTCTGTGTTTGCGATATCATGGAAGCCTTACAAATATCACAAGCCAAAGCATCGAGGCACTTAATTTATCTTAAAAATGCTGATTTGCTGAGAGACCGCAAACATGCCCAATGGGTTTACTATTCGTTGGCAATCGATGAACGGATAAAGTTTATAGATAGCTTGGTATATGATAATTTGAGGAATCTAGAATTATATAAGAATGACCTGCAAAACTTAAAGGATTGGTTAAAGCGCAAGACGATGAACTGTGAATAGAATTATGGAGGATGATTAAAGTGGAAAAAGTTGAACAAGCCAGGTTGTCGTTTTTAGACAGATTCTTGACACTATGGATATTTATCGCGATGGCAGTCGGTGTCTTTGGTGGTTATTTCTTTCCTAACTTAGCAAAGTCCTTGGGTGAATTCAGCACGGGAACAATATCCTGGCCTATAGCCATAGGTCTGATCATCATGATGTATCCACCACTTGCCAAGGTGAAGTATGAAGAGATCGGAAAAGTTGTAGGAAATAAAAAGATCTTTTCCTTTTCACTGATCCAAAACTGGATAATTGGTCCTATCTTAATGTTTGTGCTGGCTGTATTGCTGCTTGGAGATAAACCCGGTTTTGCCATTGGATTGATCATCATAGGACTTGCTCGGTGTATTGCCATGGTTATTGTTTGGAATACCCTGGCAAAAGGTGATAACGAGTATTGTGCTGCTTTGGTAGCCCTTAACTCGATCTTCCAAATCCTTTTATACACGGTCTATATTTATATCTTTGTCACTCTTCTACCTAAGTGGTTGGGACTTTCCTGGGGAGGCCAGGTGGTCGATGTTTCCATGTGGGAAGTAGCCAAGAGCGTCCTTATTTATTTGGGTATTCCTTTTGCTGCAGGTTTTATGACACGGTTTAGCTTGATAAGAATTAAAACAAAAGAGTGGTACGAAAAAGTCTTCATTCCGAAGATATCTCCCTTAGCGTTGATAGCCCTGCTGTATACCATTGTCATTATGTTTATTACCAAAGGAGAACAGATTGTTAATAATCCCGGTGATGTCGTTCGAATTGCCATACCCATGTTAATTTACTTTGCCATTATGTTTTTTGTCAGCTTTTATATGTCCTATAAAGGCGGTTTCAGATATGACCAAACGGTAACCTTGGCGTTTACAGCCGCAAGTAATAATTTTGAACTTGCCATAGCGGTTGCAGTAGCTGTCTTTGGGATAGCATCGGATGTTGCTTTCACGGCGGTGATTGGTCCTTTAGTCGAAGTGCCGGTTATGATTGCTCTGGTAAATTCAGCGCTCTTCTTCAAGGGCAAGTATTTTGATAAAAATGGCCTACCGAAGCATGGCTTTTAAGGAGAGATTTGATATATGACTCAGAAAATAAAAGTCGCCTATATTTGCGTTCATAACTCCTGTCGGTCACAGATGGCAGAGGCGATATCGAAGCTAATTGCAGCGGATGACTTTGAAGCCTATTCTGCTGGTACTGAAACAAAACCGCAGATTAATCAGGATGCAGTTGAAGTAATAAAAGAGATATTTGATATTGATATGAACACAACCCAAAGCTCAAAATTACTGTCTGACATCCCTCCTGTCGATGTGGTCATTACCATGGGATGTAACGTGGAGTGTCCGTTTCTGCCGTGTAAATACAGGGAGGACTGGGGACTGGATGATCCTACGGGCAAGGATAAGGATGAATTTATAAAAACTGCGCAAATAATAGAGCAGAAGGTTAGGGACTTAAAAAGTAGAATAAACAATTTGTGGTAGATTTAGAACGAAAGGAGGACAGAATCTACGATATGAGTCAATGTTGTGATCCTAAAGCACCCAAAGTATCTACTCTAAACATTGGTGGCTCACTAGTGGGGTTAATAGGACTTGAACAGGCTTTTCTGGATGTAAAAAGCCTCGACTTAGTGAATGATGAGGCTTCCGAAAAACTATTGGAAATAGAGGCACGAAGAAATTATATTGTAGAAGGTGCTAAAAGAGACTATAAGATAGCCTTGCTTGAGGCATATAAAAAGTATTTAGTTAAATTCAGCTAAAAATAAGTAAATAAGGCGACGAGAATATTCGGGGGGAAGAGGTATGATCGAGATTGAGGTGTTTGGAATTCGAGACGAGGAACCGACAGGGGTTTGTAGTTGTGGCGGTTCCTGTGGCTCAAGTTCTCAAAAAACTATGGGGGAAATGTTTGAGGAATTGAAACGCTTTATAATGCAAAGTGATTTGGTTGAAAAAGTGCAGGTGCGATTCCTTGATGTGCTTGAGGATGATTTGAGTGGTTATGATACTGCCCACATGATGTTCAAAACCGGATATGCCTTACCTTTGGTCGCGATTGAGGGAAAGGTATGCTTTAACGGTGGTATTAGCAACTCCAGGATTTATGACGAAATCAAAAATAAGGTCGTTTAGCGAAATATACAAGATAAGATAAATTACTAAGAGTCTTTCAACCTATGTTGAGTAGTGAAAGACTCTTGACTATTCGTCATCTGATTGTCCAACTAGGATTTCGGATGGAACCGATATTCTATTTTTTTTGCATCCTTTTTACAAAACCATCGTCTTATAGTGTGGATAGATTTATTTATTTAAGAAAATGGGAGGTATGTTCAATGAAAACACTGAAAATTGAATGGAGGCACCTTGATGTGGCAGGAGAGACCTGCAATCGCTGTTATGATACGGGTGAAAATCTTAATCAAGAAGTAAAAAGATTAAACAGGTCATTAAAGCCACAGGGGATTGAGGTCGAATGGTTCGAGACCAAACTTGATGATACCCAAATTCCTGAATCAAATGTTATTCTCTTTAATGGAATCCCCATAGAAGATATTCTGAAGATCGAGGTATCAGAGAACTATTGTGATTCCTGTACTGTTTTACTAGGAAGTAAAACCTATTGCCGCACGATAAGGTATGAAGGCGAAGAGTATGAAGACATCCCTGCAAAGGCTATTCGTCAGGCGGCACTCAAGGTATTAGGTCTAGATGGAGCACTACCTATGGCCTCATCAGGAAATACTGGATGTGGTTGCAACAGTAGCGATAGCGGTTGCTGCTAAGATCAGCTAGTTAACCGCTCCTGATATTGATCCTACGGCTACTTTCAAACTCCCCTCCTGTGATAGATTGGTTTCTTATCGCAGGAGGATCTTTGTTATATATGAAGAATTTATAAAGGCTGGGAAAATATGAAAGGAAGTGCAAGCATGAAAACATGTCAGAGCTGCGGTTTGGGTATGGAAGACAATAACGACCTCATTAACTGTTTTAAGTATAAAACCTTGAACAACTCACAAGAAGATAAAGCCAACTGCCTATATTATATAGAAAGGATTATAGAGGATGACGAAATCTTGGCTCCCCTACAGCACCTTATTTTGGTAGAGCAAGAATTGGGAAAGCGAAAAATGAAGATCAGTATTAATGATGGACTTCGGATGTGATTATTAGTATGAACCCAAAAGATGGATTGTAAAAATTTGATCTAATCTGTGACAAGCTCGAATTAAAAAGGTATCATAAGAGTAAATCAAGGCTACTAAAACATTGACGATATTGTGTTTCATTACAAGACCAATTAGGCTGAACGGAGGGAATGAAGTGTCCAAAAACAAAGAGTTTACACGTCGAGAAGTCATTTGGATGGGTGCTTTAGGGGTTGTTCAGCTGGGGATTCTAGGAACGGCGGCTTCGGGATTCTGGAATTCCAACACTAACCAGGAACGTCCTAAGATTCAGTTTTCTCAACTTCAGACTCCTCCAAAGCAGGAACTTGAATTGGATGGCAAACCTGTATTAAATATTGCGGTCGCTTCTATTATTTCTCCGATGGAAAATCTAAATCTCTACGAAGATTTACTGAATATCATTGGAGAACGGGTCAATATGAGGGTCAAAATGGTTCAACGGCAGAATTATACTGAAACAAATCGACTAATTGAGGCTGGAGA
Organism: Bacillota bacterium; assembly: GCA_021849995.1. Lineage (GTDB taxonomy): Bacteria > Bacillota > Desulfitobacteriia > Desulfitobacteriales > Desulfitobacteriaceae > JAJZSC01. The sequence goes on from JAJZSC010000017.1 coordinate 10,172, forward strand.
AGTTCAATTAGGGTTCATCTGTTCAGGCGCTCTGATTGGAGACACAGGAGCTAATCAAATCAAACAAATTATAGTTACGCCTCAAATTGCGGGGTCTACTACGTATAGTTCCTATATTATCGTTCCTTCGACGTCTAAAGCATCGTCGCTAATAGACTTGAAAGGAAAATCCTTCGCATACATGGACCCGTTGTCCTATTCAGGGCGCATCGCACCCCAGGTGATGCTGAAACGAAAGGGATATCAACCTGATAATTTTTTTGGGAAGACGATTTTTACGTATGGTCATGAGAAGTCGATTCGAGCAGTGGCCGAAGGCATTGTCGATGGGGCTGCCGTTGACAGTTTGATTTATGACCTAACCATTGCACGTGAGGCCAGTATCTTAGGAAAGGTCAAAGTTATTGATCAATCCGAAGCGATGGGGAACCCTCCGGTTGTCGTATCCCACAAAACCGATCCAGAACTCATAGCAACTTTAAAGAATGTTTTGTTGACCATGCATTTGGATGAACAGGGGAGAAAGGCTATGGCGCTTTTGCATTTTGAACGGTTTGTTCATCCTGACCAACAGATCTATGAAAAAATTCAGGCCTTGGCTCAAGAAATTGGCTTGGCCTAAATGATTAAAACAACGAAACGAATTACTAATTATATCACGTCTCGAACACTCCAAAAAATCCAAGAGATGGTTCCCCTTTCTGTGAAAATCATGGGAATTGTTGGAGTATTTATTTGCTTATTAGGTTTAACGGTTATTATTGATATGCGGTCTTCTATGACTGAGATTCTCAACGATCAACTTAGGAAACGAGCAGTGACGATTGGGAACGAAGTAGCGAGTGAAAGCACGAATCTGATCCTCGTGGGGGATCTGATCGGCCTTTATGAGAAGACAAAAACGGTTTCATTGCATAATGAAGATGTTCGCTACGTGCTGATCTTAGACGAGAAAGGACACTTAGTCGCTCATAATTTCGGACAAGGGATTCCAGCGGGCTTACTGGAATTACGTCAACTTGAGATAGACTCTGCCGAAGCGGACGTGATAGAAGTTGATTCCGAAGAAGGTGTTATCCTTGATGTTTTAGTTCCCCTTGGGAAAAATACAGGCTGGGTGCGTATCGGTATGTCAGAGGCCAATATGAATCGAACCATTAATACGCTCTCCATTAAGCTGATGGTCACAACTCTTGGAATTATTATCTTAGGTTTATTCGGTGGATTTATCATGTCCCATCTTTTGACGCGACCTATAAAACGCTTAGTCGAGGCGAGCATTGCCGTGGCGGAAGGAGATTTAAGCCAACGAGTGACCATCGGAGGGCAGGACGAAATCGGACAGCTCGGACATTCCTTTAATGGTATGGCTGAGAACTTGGAACGATATACTCAAGAAAGAGAAGCCTTATTGGCTGAGTTAATGGACAAAGAACAAATTCGTCAACAATTACTGAATAAAGTAATTTCTGCGCAGGAAGAGGAAAGAAAGCGGATTGCACGCGAACTTCACGACGAGGCGGGGCAAAGTTTGACGTCCTTGATCATTGGGCTGAGACTTCTAAGTCAGCAAAATGACCTAGAGCAAGCAAGAGGTATGGCGGAAGACTTAAGAAAGGTCGCTTACTTGACGTTAGAAGATGTGCATCGCCTAGCGGTGGAACTGCGCCCAACAGTCTTAGATGATATGGGTTTGGTTGCGGCTCTAGAACGTTATGTCACTGAATACCGATGCCAACAGGACATCATGGTGGTTGATCTTGAAGTTCATAATCAAGTGAAGGAACGCATACCAAGTGAAATGGAGACCACTCTATACCGAATTGTACAAGAAGCACTGACCAACGTTGCGAAATACGCCAAGGCCCGTAATGTCAGCATCGTGTTGGAGCTCCGTCCTGAGGGTGTGAATCTGATTATTGAAGATGATGGAATAGGGTTTAATGTCGAGCAGGTTTTAAGTGAAAGGACACAGGGACGTCAAAATCTAGGACTTGCTGGTATGCAAGAACGGTCAGCGCTGTTTGGCGGAACCTTCGAGATTGAATCCGAACCGGGTCGGGGGACTACGCTTTATGTCCGGTTACCGCTAGAATGGGGGGAGAAGCATGAACGAAAAAACACGAGTATTGTTGGTCGATGACCACACAATCTTGCGTACTGGACTAAGAATGTTTTTTGATTCTCAGCAGGATATGGTGGTGGTTGGCGAAGCAGTGTGTGGAGAGGATGCTCTAGAAAAAGTGCAATTACTCCAACCTGATGTGGTTATTTTAGACATTTCCATGCCAGGTATGAATGGAATTGAGGCTATTGCCCGGATCAAGCAATTAACGCCGAACGTTGGAATTCTCATGCTGACCATGCACGAGGCAGAAGAGTATCTTCAGCAGGCCATGCAGGCAGGTGCTAGTGGATATGTCTTAAAGAAGGCTGCTGATTCTGAACTCTTAGAGGCTGTGCGTGCGGTTGCTAGGAAAGAAATATTTCTTCATCCGGCAATGGCGAGCATGCTTATTCAGTCCCTCTTCCAGCCGGAAGCCAAAGAAAACTGTAAAAAAAGCATTAACTTGACTAGTCGCGAAACAGAGGTTCTTAAGTTAGTTGCTTTAGGGCATACTAACAAGGAAATCGGTGAAGAATTGGCGGTGAGCATCAAAACAGTCGAAACGCATAAGGCCCGAGTTATGGAAAAGACCGGGTGTGTAAGACGTTCCGAGCTTGTTCGTTATGCAATGCAAAAAGGCTATATCTAGCAGGGGAAATTTAGTGGGAATGGTGAGTGTGTGGCGGGGACGGTCTTCTTTTTGACACAATTAATTGAGTCAAAAGGACCGTCCCCGCCACACGTTCCCTTCGTAAAAACCCTGATATTATTTCAGGGTTTTTACTGATTATTAAATAAAGGATTCCATGAAATAATGAAAGTGAATATGACTTAACGTATAATACGTCAATCGCTCGGTTTTTCGTTTTGATATCATAGGGAAGGGATGATCGCATGAAAATCATGATTGAATTAGAAGAGGCTTTAGAATTGGTTCTTAGCCGCATCCAACCAGTTGAGACTGAGTGTGTTTCACTCTCAGATGCCTATAAGCGGGTATTGGCCATGGATGTCACATCCCAAATGCCCATGCCCCCGTTTGAACGTTCACCTTTGGATGGGTATGCTTATTTGGCCAAGGCAGATGACCCACCAACACTCCAGCTTAACGTGGTGAGTGAAATACCTGCAGGAACTTTCCCAGATCGAGTTATCGAGCTTGGTGAAGCTGCAAAAATATACACAGGCGCACCCATTCCACCAGGTGCTAACTGTGTTGTGCGAATAGAAGACACTGAACTAGTTGGTGATAAAGTGACAATTTTGCGTCCAGTATTACCTGGTTCCAATCTCATACCACGAGGAGAGGAGATCAAAACGGGAGATCTGCTCCTAAAACGAGGCTTCGTGTTAACCCCACCGGCCATTGGCCTCTTAGCCGCAGTTGGCCGGGATCAAGTCACTGTATACCGTCGACCTCGCGTAGGATTGCTTTCCACGGGGACGGAACTCATGGATGTAGGGCAGGCTTTGAGCCCAGCTAAGATTTATAATAGCAACAGTTATTCTCTGCGCGGAATGCTTCAAGATGCAGGCTGCGAGGTTATGGTGATCCCGATCGTTCCCGATAAAATCGATGAGACCCTCGAAGTTTTAGGAAGGCTTGTGGACACCGATGTGGTGATCTCGACTGGCGGAGCCTCAGTGGGTGATTATGACATTATGCGTCATGCGCTCGCCGAATTCGGGTGTGAAATGCTGTTTTGGAAATTGAATCTGAAGCCGGGGACTCCAGTATCTGTCGGACAGAAAGGAAAACAGTTCTTTTTCTCCCTTTCAGGAAATCCTGCTGCTGCTATGGTAACGTTTGAACTTCTAGTGCGGCCAGCACTTCATAAATTGGCGGGACGCACGACTGCAGAAGAGGAAAAATTTCTTGTTAAAATGGCAAGTGGCTTTGGAAAAACAGGGAAGCAACGACGTTTTTTGCGTGCTCAAGCGGTGTTTAAAAATGGTCATATATGGGCTGATCTAGCTCCTGCACAAGGATCGGGAATTCTTCGTTCCATGATTGGTAGCCAGATGTTAGTGGATGTGCCCGCAAATCATGGGTGCGTAGAACCCGGGGAACTCTTAATGGCAAGTTGGATTGCAGACTGACAGTAGAACCGTCCCTCCTACATGCTCGGAAAAAAAGTATCAGGGATTTTAATCTTACCCTTCGTAAAAACCCTGATATATTTTCAGGGTTTTTACTGATTATTATATAAACCGTTCTATGTGATAATGAAATAAAATACAAAGCCAAATATAGTTGTAAGGAGGAAGACCATGGCTCAAGATGATATTATTGTTACGATGCAGAAAGAAGTAGAAGCTGCGTTGGCTCGGCCAGTTGAGTCTGTTAAGTGGGGCATGTTAATCGATACGCGCAAATGCGTAGGTTGCCATGCCTGTACCATCGGTTGTGTTTCTGAGTACAAACTCCCCCCCGGTGTGGTTTACCGTCCAGTCATGGAGGAAGAGACCGGTAGCTTTCCAAACGTCAAACGTTCCTTTTTACCCAGACCCTGTATGCAGTGTGAAAATCCACCCTGTGTCAAGGTTTGTCCAGTAGGAGCTACCTTCAAGAGAAAAGACGGAATTGTAGAAATCAATTATGAAAAATGCATTGGATGCCGCTCTTGTTTAGCTAATTGCCCTTATGGGGCTCGGACCTTTGACATCGGAAGTCATTATACTAAGGCTACCCCACAACTACAGCCTTATGAGACCTCAACGTTTTATGAATATGGGAAGAGCTATAGAAGATCAGGACATGACTCACCTGTTATTGGAAGTGCTCGTAAATGTCATTTTTGTACAAGCCGTATAAAAGTAGGGATGTTACCTGTTTGCGTCACAACCTGCATAGGGCGAGCCACATATTTTGGTGACCTCAATGACAAGAATAGCTTGATCGGCAAGGTGCTAAGTTCAGGTAAGCCGACTCGTTTAAAAGAAAATTTGGGGACAGCCCCTCAAGTCTATTATCTATAGGAGGTGAAGAGTGCATGAATAAACTGAGTCAGTGGGTTTTGGGTTTATTAGCTTTGATCGGTATCGGTTCTGCGATCGGCAAAGCGTTCATCTGGGGAGATTCGGCAGTTAATTATGGGAGTTACGTTCCCTGGGGACTCTGGGTCAGCCTCTATATTTTCCTAGTTGCTGCTGCTGCGGGCGCTACGTGGTTTGGCTTTTACATGGGGTATAAAAACAATTCCGTGCGTTGGATTAAATTGAGTTTCGGTTCTGCAGCCATCTCTCTGATGGGGGCGTTGGCCTTTATCGCGCTCGATTTAGGCAAACCGATAAAAGGAATTAGTATCTTCTTCTCTCCGTCGTTTACGTCTCCGT
>JAJZSC010000475.1 GCA_021849995.1 Bacillota bacterium
TTATCAGGAAAACGAATGGGGCTTAGCATTTATAGACGTCTCAACAGGGGAGTTTACAGTTTTCCAGACCCCAGTACTGGATATTTTATTAACCGAATTATCAAGAATTAGACCCTCAGAACTTCTACTACCTCTTGACTTAGTCAGTAAACATAAACATTGGCTAGGCTATTTCATAACTTCACGTGATCGAGTCACCTTTGATCAGGTTTCCGTCCTCACAGAACGCTTTCCTAATCAGAAAACAATTTTGCAGGATTTATCTGCAGCTGCCAAAGCAGCAAGCTGCCTTTGGCAATATCTAGGTGATAACATTCCTGGACTTGATCCGTCACATATCTTTGAAATAAGAACCTACCGGCAAGACCAGTGGATGCTGTTAGACCAATGGACTAGACGAAACTTGGAGCTCACGGAACCGCTACGAGGGCAAGGCAGAAAAGGAACTCTCATGTCAGTTCTCGACTTGACTAAAACAGCTTTCGGAGGGCGCCTTCTCAAACGCTGGATTGAACAGCCCCTTGTATGTGAAAAGCTCATCAACGAAAGGCTCGACACTATTCAGGATTTAACAAACAATGCGTTTCTTCGAAGTGATTTATCTAAGCAGTTAACCAATGTTTATGATTTAGAGCGACTGCTAGGCAGAGTTTCTTATGGAAATACAAATGCTAGAGATCTACTAGCTATTAAAAACACCCTTAAAACTATACCATTTATAAGAGAGCTTATTGACATTAGCGAGACCACATCACTAAAAAGGTATGTTGCAAGTCTACAAGGTTTGGATGAACTCGCACAGAACCTAGAAAATTCCCTCAATCCGGATTCTCCATCCTCTGTCAAAGAGGGCGGAATAATAAAAACTGGATTTAGTCCACAAATAGATGAATTAAGATCTATTTCATCAGGTGGCAAAGAGTGGCTCGCTCGCCTGGAGAGTACAGAAAAAGAACGCACAGGGATTAGGTCTTTAAAAGTCGGCTATAATAAAGTGTTTGGTTATTATATCGAGGTAACTCATGCAAATTCTCATTTAATCCCAGACGATTACATTCGGAAGCAAACCCTTGCCAACGCCGAACGCTTCATAACTCCAGAACTCAAAGTCTTTGAGCAAAAGATTTTAGAAGCCGAAGACAAACTAATTCAGCTCGAATATGACCTATTCATTCAGCTGCGTGAAGAAGTACGTAATCATGCTAAGCACATTCTTGAAATGGCTAAAGCTTTAGCAGAGATTGATGTGTTCGTCAGTTTAGCAGAGGTAGCGGTCAGAAACAATTATACACGGCCCCTTATCAAAAAAGATGGAACTGTAAAGATTATCGAGGGCCGGCATCCGGTAGTTGAGAACATGCTGCCTGGTGGTACTTTCGTGCCAAATGATACTGTCCTAAGCTTTAACAATCATCTCGCACTCATAACCGGTCCTAATATGGCGGGAAAATCCACCTATATGCGTCAAGTAGCCCTAATAGTTCTAATGGCCCATATTGGAAGCTTTGTCCCTGCTCAAAAAGCCTCCATATCCGTGGTAGATCATATTTTTACACGAGTTGGAGCTTCTGACGATTTAGCATCAGGCCAGAGCACCTTCATGGTTGAAATGAAAGAAGTATCCTATATCCTCAACCACGTAACTGATAACTCACTGGTAATTCTCGATGAGGTAGGAAGAGGCACAGCTACTTTTGATGGTCTTAGTATTGCTTGGGCAATCGCAGAGTATTTAGGAAAAGAGGGGAAAATCAAGCCCAAAACCCTTTTTGCCACTCACTATCATGAATTAACTCAACTAGAGGAAAGCATTCCTGGAATCTTTAATTTACACGTAAGTGTCCGGGAGCATGGGGAAGAAATCATTTTCTTATACAAAATCGTACAAGGCAGAGCGGACAGAAGTTATGGAATTCAAGTAGCCCGGTTAGCTGGGCTTCCGCCAACCTTAATTGCCAAAGCCAAAATACTATTACACCAGTTCGAACAATCTCAACTAGATAAACTTGAACAACAAAAGAACACTCCAATCGCACAGCTTACTATTTTTGACACACCTGAAGTGCACCCACTCCTCAAGGAAATTGAAACCCTACCAATTGAAGACATTACTCCAAGACAAGCTCTCCAATATTTATTTGACTTGCGCGATAGGATTAAATCTTATGATAAGTAATTTTATACCCTAGGGGGAATTCTTCATGAATACCGGAGTTGGAATTGATGTAGGTGGTACATTTACTGATGCAGTGCTAATCCGGGGAAATTCAATAGAATCTAAGTGCAAAATACCCACTAATACAGAGAATTTAGTTGAAACATTAGTTTTAGCCCTAGATCATTTAGGTAAAGGAGCAACAACAGCTGAACAAATTACCGTTAGCACTACCCTGGTAACTAATGCAATCCTTCAAAAGAGTTTCCCTAAGGTCGAACTCTTTCTTTTTCCTGGTACAGGGATGAAACTTGAGTCTTTAAGATGGCCCATGTCATACAATGTACTTTCTGGTGAGATTGACTACAGAGGACGAGAGATTTGTCCGCCGGACGAACTTGAATGGCGCCGTCTGATTAACAAACTAAGTCAGTTGGAAAGCGGAATTCACCATATAGCAGTTGTAGGTAAGTTCTCTCACCGCAATAAGCAACATGAAGAAGCGTTAGGAAACTTTCTAATAAAACGCAATCCAAATCTAAAAGTATCTTTAGGTCATGAATGGGGCCAAGCCAACTTCTTTAGACGTAGTCAAACAACCTACTTAAATCTTGCCAGTTCTGATTTATTCAGACTATTTGCCGATGATCTTCAAAAGGCTATTTCATCACGAGGTTCAAAAGCTACAATCCGGGTTC
>JAJZSC010000018.1 GCA_021849995.1 Bacillota bacterium
GTACGAAGGGCGCTCGGATCAGTGTAAATATAACCATGCCGGGGAGGTATGTGGTGCTGTTGCCCCAGGTGAGTTATATTGGGGTGTCTCGGAAGATTCAAGATAACAATGAACGGGCAAGGCTGCGGGATTTGGCGGCTGCATCTAAGCCCGAGGGTATGGGAGTCATAGTTCGTACTCTTGCTGAAGGGATAGATGGGGACGAGATAGCGGAAGATATCAGGCAACTTGTTGCTTTTTGGCAAGCCTTAGTGCCGAAAATCCCACACGTTTCTGTGCCCGGTCTGGTACATAAAGATGTTGATCTTATTTCCCGCTTAATCCGGGACTGGATTAATCATGATGTCGAAAGAATCACCGTTGATCATGATGAGGTCGGTCAAATACTGCGTAAAGCTTTACGGGAGATTGAACACCCGGCCGCTAAACAGATTTATGTTGTCACAGGAGAGGACCTGTTTGAAAAGTACGGGGTGGATGATGAAATCCGAAAAACTTTGCGCTCTAAAGTGTGGCTGAAGAGCGGAGGGTATTTAGTCATCCAACAAACTGAGGCCTTAATCGTAATTGATGTGAATACCGGAAAATATGTAGGGACACACTCCTTGGAGGAAACGGTAGTCCATACGAACCTGGAGGCTGCCCGTGAGATAGCTCGACAGTTGAGGCTGAGAAACCTGGGTGGAATTATCATTATTGATTTTATCGATATGATAACCGAAGAGGCACAGAAACAAGTCATTAACGAGCTGGAGACAGCTTGTGCCCAGGATAAAACTAAGTCTCAGGTTTTAGGGATTACTCAGCTGGGGCTTGTGGAAATGACTCGCAAAAAAGTGGGTCAGACCCTTTCAGTACGTTATACTTCTCCTTGTCCGAACTGTGATGGGAGCGGGAGGGTATAACTTCTTAGGTCAAATTTATGGAAGCCTTCATTGCCTATCAATATACATAGAAGTCTAAAAAATCTCTCACATCCTAATTAAGGGTCTGGGAGATTTTTTAGACTTCTTGCAACGACTCATTCATTTTATCATTCTCAAATGGGATGTCTCTAATTGTAGGACCTCGACCTTGGCTTCTATGCGTTCCAGTGCTTTTCCGGTCTTTTGGTTATCTTCTATCTGTATTTCACGGAAATCAAAGATTACTCCAATTTTTTGGGAGATATCATGTTCGACCACTGTGATTATCTTAGCAACGTTTTGAGCTATTGTTTCTTGATCTGTTCTAAGCACAGTGACTTCGCCTCTAAGCTCTTTTAACTCACCTCGCATCTCCGTTTGCGTTTGATATATGTTTGCGAGTAACTCCATAACTTTTTGATCCATTTGAAACACCCCCCCTCGCAATACAATTATAACATAATATGTAAGCTGTGAGTTTGAAGTTGTCCCGATCTATATATTTTCTCTAGTAAACGGTCAATTTATCACCTTTAACCCATTCAAGCGTGAATCCTATGGACATAACAAGTAGCAAAGAATTTCAGTCCTAACAAAGTCCTTGATTATTGTCGTATTCTGTAATAAAGTACCATTATGAGTCGTTTTACAGAAAGGGGCACCTAAGTCATGGGCTTACCTTGGCACAAGCTCAATCCCAAGAAGCAGAATTTCTATATCATACTTGCGGCGGTTGTATTGGCAGCGGTTATTGGCGGAACATTTTATCTTATAAATATGTAATAATCTGAAAACAGTTGAATAACCATTAGAGTGCAAAAAGAAAGAACGGATTTAAGGTGAATCCGTTCTTTCTTTTTGCACTCTAACAACATGAACGTTCCGTCTTTACCTATGGAAACCTCAGAGATTAGCGATCCGTCAACCTCATCACGTGATTTACGATCAACTACTGCTTGTATGCATAGATTGGCCGACCTTCTTCATCGTAAGAGTCTACAACCTTCTCTGTTCCGAATCTCAGAAAGTCTTTAATATCAGAGAAAGCTATTTCATGGACTATTACAGCTTCCTCCATCGGGCATTACGACCTTGCTCTACACATTCAATGGTTCCATCGTGGCTTAATTCATTCAATATCCTTTGAATAGTTGGCCGGCTTACACCTGGACAACGTTCTTGGATATCTTGAATAGTGAAATCTGCAATAAAGTGGTCTATGACCTCCTTAACTTTTTGCGCTTTCCACCCTCTGCGTTGCTTGCTATCCGTTGTTTTTCCAACTCGCTCCTCAAATCGCTGGTAAGACTTAAGAAGCATCACTAAGAAGTAGTTGATCCATGGTAGTAAATTGTGTTCCCCTTCGTGCCAACCTACAGAAGATTGCTCCAAGGTCTCGTAATACTGATCCTTCGTCTCCTCTACTACTTTCTCTAAGCTGATATAACGACCGACTTCATGACCGCATTGGTAAAGCATGAGCAATGTCAATAACCGAGCCATACGACCATTGCCATCACTGAAAGGATGAATACTTAAAAAATCTAAAATGAACGTTGCTATAAGGATCAACTCGTTAATAGTTCCACGCTCACGCTCACGAAGATAGGCATTAAATAATTCATCCATAGCCTCAGGCGTACGCCAGGCCGGGACCGGGATAAAGCGAATTCGCTTGGTTCCATCAGGGAGCGTCTCTGTAATCTCATTATCGTTGATCTTGAACCGTCCACCACTGCCGGTGTATTGCATTAAATCTCTATGAAGCTGTAGTATTACTCCTGGCTTGAGAGTCATATATTCCGCTGACGCATGAATTGTAGCTAATACATCGCGGTACCCGGCAACATCCGACTCTGAACGTGTCTGCGGTTGAATTTTTTTCTGAACAATAGACGTTAAACGCTTAGTTTCAACCACAATTCCCTCTAATCGATTACTTGACTCAGTACTTTGAATTATGGCAGCATCCCTCAACGCAGCCAATATTTCAGGAAGCTGCTGCTTAAATAAATCCTGCTTACCTTTGAATTCTTGAATTCGTCCAATCAACTGCAATGTTTCGTTAGGCCAGGCCATATTGTTTAGTTTATCATTCCTAAATGACATCATTGCAAAATCACCAACCTTTATATATATAATTATATGCCAAATTATATATATTTAAAAGTGGTCAATGATAAATTATTACATTGTTCGTTGATTGGAATAAACAATAGCAATGCTGGACGAGAGAGCTGTAATAGCTAAAAGTGAAAATAATATGAATAAAAGGATATTCCTTGCAGGAATATCCTAAGGAATAGCGAATTAATTAAATAACTTTTGACAGGTGAGGGACATTTTACCTTAATTGTAATTTTCATTAATATAAGAGTGGTTCCGCACCAACCCTAATCCTGACACAACCTAGGATAGAAAACCAGAGTCTGATTTAAATGAGGAGGTCAAATCATGAAAAGAACAAAACAAAAGTTGTTAAACGGATGTATGGCAGTTGCAGTTGCATTGTCGGCAACCTTAACTCCGGTTGTTGCGAATGCAGCAACGCCAGACGTACTAAATGCAGTGACTAGGATTGGTGGATATGACCAGTATGCAACAGCAGCCCTGATGGCCCAAAAAGGCTGGGCGGGAACAAGCGACAGCGTCGTTCTTTCAGCCGGAATGACCTACTCCCTTGTGGATGCCTTGGCAGCGGGCCCATTGGCAGCTAAATTGAAGGCTCCCATTCTATTAACAGATAACGGGCAAACCTTAAATGCATCAGCTAAAGCGGAGCTGCTTCGACTTAAGCCTAAAAAAGTCTATATTACCAGCGGTACAGCTGTCATCAAACAATCCGTTCTTAATGAAATCATCGCTATGGGTATTACCCCGGTTCAGCTTGGGGGATATGATCAATATGAAACCTCTGTAAACATAGCAAAGGAAATGGCCAATCAAGGCGTCAATATTTCTAAAGTTGTGATTGCAGCCGGTTGGTTAAGCCCATCAGATGCTCTTTCTGTTGCGCCCATCGCTGCAGCCCAAGGTATGCCGATCTTGACTACCACCCAAGGACAACTTCCTGCCTCTGTTAAAACCTATCTGGACAGCATCAATGATAAGGTCACAGATTCCTATGTAGTTGGTGGAACGGCAGTGGTATCGGATGCGGTTAAAGGGCAGTTAAAAGGCAACGTCAAAAGATACTCAGGCCTCTCGAAGTATGATACCAACGTCCAAATCCTAAAAGGCTTTGCCAGACAGTATAAGAATGACAAAGTATACGTCGCAAATGGAGAAACCTTAGTTGATGCTCTGGCTGTTGTACCTCTTGCCGCTGCAAGTGGGTCCCCCGTAGTGCTTGTTAATCAACAACTGGACAATGTCACCAAGGATTTTGTGAAGTTAAACTTATCGACCAATGATATGGTTGCAGTAGGCGGTGAGTTTGTCGTTCCTTCTGCTGGAATGAACGCCCTGACATCGGCTGTGTCATATTCAACCGATGATGAAACCGTCGGTTCGACTGATAAGACGACTCCCGCAGTATTGACAGACAACGTCCTGCTTACAGGAGATAACATCACCTTACAAAACGCCAAGGCCAATTACAGCGTCTATGTTAAGGGAGACAATATCACACTGAACAACCTGACAGTCAGTGGGACAGTCTTTGTTGATCCCGGGGAAAAAGGAACGGCAACTTTAGACGGAGTAACCGCAGCTAACATTGTTATCCTCTCCGGTGCAGCAGACAGTATCCACATTAAAAATACCACCGCCGGCGTCCTTACAGTTGACAGTGACAGTAATGTCCGGGTTGAGGCCTCCGGTACTACAACGATTGATGACACTGTTGTTCGGACCTACGCTATTTTAGATGCCAATGGCGGTTCCATGGGGACGGTTACCATTACGAGTGCCCCCGGACAGGATCCCGTTGTTGAGCTAAGAGGAACTTTCACTGAGCCCGTCGTGGTGGAAAGTCAGGTTACCTTGAAAGCTGCAGCAGACGCTGTTGTTCCATCTGTTGTTATTAACACAGAAAATATAGATCAAAAAGTTACCTTAGAGGGAAGCTTTAAATCGGTAGACGTACAATCCCAAGGAAAGCTGGATTTAGCAGCGAATACCGTCGTAGAAAGCATGAAGGTCGAGGCCAAAGCTGACATTACTATTCCAAGCAGTTCAAGTATTGGCAAATTACAATCGGGTTCAACTGGTACAGTCGTTAGCGGTGGTGGAAAAGTTAACGGTGAGAATACTACCTCAACTCCCAGTACACCGCCAAAAACTCCATCAACAGGTGGAAGTGGCGGCAGCGGCGGATCGGGTGATACAACGTCTACCGAAATTGTAGAATTCTCTATCTTAGATGGTGCAGATGATGGCATTGCAGACGACACAGTTAATGGAACAAGCGGTTCCGCCGATCTTACCGGATTAGCTAATACACAAATGGTAGGTGCTATTGATATCACAGCCAGTCCTGCGGATAGTACCCTTGAGCTGACCAGTCTTGTATCCCCGGGTACGGGTACAGTATCCTTTAGCAACAAATCATTCTCCTTAAGCAATCCAATTACTATGTCAGACCTTCTTCCGGCAATTAAAAACGGAGATGTTAGCTTAGGTACCTTAAGAGATCTATTTGGGTCATCGGTTACGTTCCGTGGCACTCTCTCGAAATCAGGATATTCTGACAGCGGTGTTAATCTGACCCTCAACTTATCATCAACTGTCACACCGCCAAATAATGAGTGGACTACAATGACAGTCAATGAAAGTACCCGCGTTATTACGGCAACAATAAAGAGTGGTAAAGGAAGTACTAAGCTAAGCACTATGGGAATTAATAATCTGGTAGTCAATTCTTTCGGAGTACTGCCTGTATCAGTAAAACCTGACGGTGGTGATTGGAATGACCCAACTACCACTACCGGCAAAGCCGAAATTAAAGCTGATATCGAAACCCTGGTTGGTACTACTTGGGCAAATGCAACCTTAGGTCAACTTGTAAATAAGAAGATTTTCTTTGAGGATCAAAACAGTAATACCTGGACTATCAATTTTAAATAATGCCAATTTCATAACTATCCCCATTTAGCTCCCCCTAGGAAATTAGGTTAAAGCAAAGAGCAAAGAGTCGACCGCTATGGCGGTCGGCTCTTTAAAAAGAACAATTACTCGTAAAGCGCAAGTACAGAGGATTTTCAATACTCCCCCGACAAATATCCCTCAAATCCCTTTACTACTTCAGCCGCGAAAACCTGATACCCCTTATCGTTAGGATTAACTCCGTCTGCCAACAGCCCTGCCAGGGGAGTCGGATCACTTATAAAGGCTGTCCACTCGTCAATAACAGGAAGTTGGTGTTTTTCCCCAAGCTCAATAATAACCTGGCGATAAGGGAACGACTTATTATTATTAGCCACGTTTTTAACGGGAGGTTCCACAACTAAAAAAATGTTGGCACCTGGGCTTAAGACTTTAAGTTCTGCCAGCAGTTCTTCGTACCTATGCTTGAAATCCTCCGTGGTTACTGTGGCCCAATCGTTTCTGCCTAAGCAGAGGATGATGAGGTCCGTGTCTGGTGTCGCCTCAGGAGCATACCCTGAGACCGTATTTATGGTAGCATTTTCAGTTGTCTTAAAATGCCACTGAAAATTACCCGGGTATTTATCAAGTAAAGCCTTTGAGACTAAAGCATGCCAGCTTAATTCCTCTTTATTGGTAGTCCCTTGGCTTTCAGCCACAGCTCCTCCGAAGACAAGGGCCTTAACACCGGCAGGACCGGAAAGTTTAACTAATCCATGGTTGGTGATCGTGCTTGGCTCATCAATAAGGGGATTCCCAGGGGTCTTCTCCGAATTCTCAGGGTTTGAAGTTCCGGTCATGGTTATGGTGCCGTTAACCGGAGTGGATAGTTTTAGGGTATATTCCGGTGTCTCTCCTCTATTGGTGACCCAGAATAGGCCAATAACAGAAAGTGCCAAAATACAGGTGGCTAAAAGTATGTGGAATTCACGCTTGGCTGGTTTAATCATTAGAGCAGTTTCCTCCTAAACGTACGGGATTTCCTACAGACAACAAGGTTCGACGTTGGAGTATGTAATATCCTTCTAAAATACCCAAAATTATATATTTTTCCAAGATAAATAATTACAAAAGAATCATTTTTTAGAAATTGAAGGAAAAATCAAAACGATAGCGAATATAGTATGTCGGACAAGTTTGCTGGATTGATTTGGAGGTAGCCATGGAAGAAGAAATAGAATTAAGACAGTATTGGGAAATGCTAAAAAAGCGTTGGATCATCGTCCTGGTACTGCCGCTCATCGCAGCTCTCACCAGCGGGGTCGTTAGTTTCTTTATTATAAAACCCGTATATCAAGCCTCCACTACGTTGATCGTGGGAAAGAAAGCCTCGGAGGCAGGTCAAGCAGCCGTACAAATGCTGGACAATAGTGTCCTCCTGGCTAATCAACAGCTGGCTAAAACCTATGCCACCATCGCCCAAAGTCGTACCGTTGAGCAAAGTGTCATTAATCACTTGGATTTGACAATGAGTGTTACCGAGCTTGACAAACTTATCACAATCAACCCCGTAAAGACGACGGAAATTCTAGAAATACAAGTCATGAATACAAACCCCGAACTAGCCACGGACATCGCCAATTCGATGGCAGCTGAGTTTTCCAAAGCGGTCATTGAGATAAAAAAAGTGGACAGTGTCAGTATCGTAGATACAGCAGTCGTGCCTACTAATCCGGTTAAACCCAATAAAAAGTTAAACATCTTGATTGCCTATGTTGTCGGCTTAATGGCTGCCTTCGGACTGGTCTTTTTGTTAGAGTACTTAGACAATACCATCAAGACCTCAAGTGATGTGGAGAATATTTTAGGAATTCCCGTATTAGGAGTTATACCAAGCTTTGAAGCAGGAAAACAAGGGTAAGAGGAGAAGGTTTACTTGGCATTTTCACTAATTACGCACGAAGAAACGAAATCACCTATCTCTGAGGCTTACAGGACCCTCCGGACGAATGTGCAGTTTACAAGTGTGGATTCTAAGACTAAGAAAATTATGATCACAAGTTCAGGCCCGCGAGAAGGGAAATCGACCACCGTTGCCAACCTGGCTGTGAGTATAGCTCAATCCGGCAAGTCTATCCTGGTTATCGATGCGGATTTGCGTAATCCCACTCAGCATAAACTGTTTCAACTGGGTAATTTCGAGGGACTTTCAAGTTTCTTGGTTCAGGATCAGGAAGACAGTCACAACTTCATCAAGGAAACCGAAATACCTGGGGTCAAGGTCCTGACAGGAGGTCCCATTCCCCCCAATCCGGCTGAGCTCGTCGGATCTCAACGGATGAAGCGTTTAATCGAGGAAGTCAGCGAGCAATTTGATGTGGTCCTGATCGATACCCCGCCGATCATTGCGGTGACAGATGCCGCCATTCTTGCTCAGCAAGTCGACGGAGTGATCTTAGTCTTGGCCGCCGGTGAAGTAAACAAAGAGTATGCCCAACTTGCCAAGGAGCAGTTAGACAAAGTAGGAGCGAAGATCCTGGGGGCAGTTCTCAATAAGGCGGACATGAACACCAGCGACTACTATTACTACTACTACTATCACGGAACTGACGATAATAAGAAGAAGCATAAAGGGCATAAACATGGCTAAAATTTAACGGTTAATGTCACAATCTAATCAATAGGATTTTTAATTAAAAGTAGGGGCCGTAACGAAACTTGAGATTTTTTCAAGCTGGTGGTGCGTTATCCCAAAAAAGAGGACTGTACACCAAAGGTGTACAGTCCTCTAATATATTAAGGGGATTAACAAATAGAGTGGGGATGAAATAAACCGGAAAACAAGTTTCGTTACATCCCCTACTTTTGTCTCACATCCCCTCCAAGACAACAAGGATATTAAAATATGTCTCAGTTTCAAAGCCCTCTTTTAAATGTCCTTGAGATGGGGTCCAGGTTAAATTGATATTGAAGGAGCTGCTTCTTTTAAAGCACGAGGAATTCCTTGAATGGGATTTCTCGTGCTTTTGACCTTTACCCCGTTAATGCGGCAGGAAAACCACAGGCTCAGGTAGAATTTGTCAAGATAGGATCTTTTTGATTTAACTAAGCAGAAAAAGGTAACACGAGATTCGCTTTTATCAATAAATAGCAACTATGAAGTTGACCATGCTCATTTGTAAAGTACGCGTATTGACGCTAAGTAAGGTGGTGGCCCCCCACGGACAACGTTGTGATCGACCTTGAAACAATTCCGGCCCACATCGTAAAAGATCAGTCATCAGGGATATATTTCCTGGAGCTGGAAGACATGCTGAGAAGGAAACCCCTGGACATCAAGAGTATTCTAATGATCGGCCTCAAGATCTCTGAAGAGTTAGCTCGTCTCCACGGACAGAAGATCATTTATAAGAACATCCGTCCCAACAGCATTAGGGTCAGTTTCGACAGATGCCATGTTAAACTGAAATAATTCAGTCCGGGGGTCTCTTGCCCTCCTGCTGACTTGCGTTACCTATCCCCTGAACAGACCGGCAGAATCAATCGGCAGGTCGATCCCAGGACGGATCTCTATTCCCTGGGCATACTTTTCTATCATATGCTCAGCGGTCAACCTCCCTTTAACGCCAATGATCCTCTGGAACTTATTTACGCCCATTTGGCCAGAGAAGTCCTGCCCCTAAGCCGGCTAAACCCGAGCATTCCCTCGGTCTTGTCCGACATCACCCATAAACTCATGCATAAAAAGCCGGAAGATCGCTACCAAACTGCGGGCGCTCTGCAACGGGATCTGGAGAAATGTCTCGAACTTCTCAACCTCGAAAACCAATTAGAGCAGATCGAACCCTTTGAAATCGCCCAATTCGACAAGCAGAGAGGTTTATCAATACCCAACAAACTGTTTGGGCGGGATACTGAGCTGGAGACCCTTAAGCAGGTTTATCGACGGGTAAAGGACGGCAGTCAGGAACTCATCTTCCTTTCCGGCTATTCCGGGGTGGGAAAGACCGCTGTGGTCAACAAGTTCTTGGAATATGTACGGGAAAATGAGGGGAGCTTTTCAGGCGGAAAATTCGACCAGTACAAAAGCAACCTCCCCTACCTAGCCTTTATCCAGGCTTGCCAAGCTATTCTGAAGGAAATACTTTCAGAAAACCAGGCAGTAGTCCGTCACTGGAAAGAACAGATCCTCAGTGCACTCGCGCCCAATGCTCAACTGATCGTGGATCTGATCCCTGAAGCAGGCATGATCATCGGGCCTCAGCCACCGGTGGATAACCTGGGCCCCACGGAGGCCCAAACTAGGTTTAATACCGTCTTTCTGAAGTTTATCCAACTCTTCGCTCTCCCTGAGAAACCCCTGGTGCTATTTCTGGACGACCTGCAATGGGCAGATTTATTCAGCCTGCGTCTCATCGAACAGCTGGTCTTGGAGCAGTCCGGATTTTTGATGATCATTGGAGCTTACCGGGATAATAAGATCGATTCCACCCACCCTATACAGTCACTCTTCCATCGCCTTAAAGACCCGGGCCTAAAGGTCCAAGTCCTGGACATCAAGCCCCTGGAGCTAAGCCATGTCAACGAAATGATCTCTGCCACCTTGAAACGTCCCTGGGAGGAATCCCTGCCTCTGGCTCAAGTCTGTCTGATAAAGACCAAAGGAAATCCCTTTTTCCTGATTCAGTTTTTATACATGCTGAAAGAAGAAGGGCTCCTGAATCAGGAAGCCCTGGAATCTGCCTGGGGGTGGGATCTTCCGGCCATCTTGAGCTGTAAGGTCACGGAAAATGTCGTCGACTTGATGCTGGCAAAGATCAGCAAACTGCCTTTGCCCACCATCGAAATCCTGAAACTGGCCGCCTGTATCGGGAATGATTTTGACGCCTATACCTTAGAGATCGTAACGGAAAAGCCCCTGAGCGCAATCGAGAGAACCCTGAGAGAGGCTGTCGAGTCGGGACTTATCCTAGAGAACGGCAGGAAATACTTTTTTTTGCACGACCGAGTCCAGCAAGCCGCCTATTCCCTCCTGGAGGATGAGACAAAAACCACCATTCACTATAGAATCGGCAAGCTATCCATTGCCAAGCTAACAGAACAAGAACAGGAAAACCGCCTCTTCGAACTTGTCGATCATTTGAACATCGCCCTAAACTTCATCGACGATCCAGCTGAACGTTACTTAGCAGCCAATCTGAATCTAAGAGCCGGCAAAAAGGCTAAAGCCTCCTCAGCCTATGAACGCGCTCTGGACTATTTCAGCTTGGGCAAAGAATTATGCCCTGAAGAAGCTTGGAATACTCAGTACCCCCTTATGTTGGAGTTGCATATTGAGCTGGCAGAAATGGCCTACGTTTGTACACAGTTCGAGCGCATGGAAGAAGTAGCGGCAGAGACCATGGTTCACTGTCAAGACAGCCTGGATATGGCGAGGATTTCAGAAATCATGATCGCCACCTATACTGCGGAAAACCAATTAGAAAAAGCCATGTTAACTGCAGAAAATATTCTGGGCCTATTAGGAGTGCACTTTCCTAAAAAGCCCCATTTAGGGCATGTCATCCTCGAATATCTGAAAACCGCCTGGGCCTTGCGGGGCAAGGAAAGGGAAGACTTACTGAATCTCCCCAAGATGACGGATGAAAAGCACATGACCATTATGCGCATCCTCAACAGCACCGGGATCGGCAGCTACTCCGCTTCTTACAACACCATTATCTTAATCGTCCTCAAAGCCCTGCGCATCTCCCTAAGATATGGGATTACAGAAGAAACCATCGTGGCCTATTCCGCTTATGGCTACATTATCAATATGCTCTCGAAAAAAGCAGACAAAGGGTATGAATTCGGACAGCTAGCCCTGGAGTTGCAGGACAGACTGGGTGTCAAACGCTTTGACAGCAAGATCCGCATGATGTTTAACATGGTAATCAGACACAGCAAAGATCCTCTCAGAGCGACATTAGAAGATTTTCCCGGGACCTACTTAAGCGGTTTCGCCGCGGGAGACTTGCTTTCTGCCGGTCACTCCATCATGCAGTACTTTGTCTATTCCTACTTTTCCGGAGGGCAGCTTGCTGTCATCGAGGAAGAAATGCAGGAGCATCAGAATGCCATGCACAAAACAGGGCATGAAACCTCCCTCCGTCTCTGTCAACTCTATCGCCAGACTGCCTTGAATTTTGCCGGCCGAACCCCGGACCCCTGTGCCTTAGTGGGGGATTATTTTGATGAAAGAGTCCTGCTGCCGGTTTATACAAAGTCTAATGATCGGACGATTGTCTTCAACATCTATTTTCACCGTCTGATTCAGGCTTTCTATTTCCATCAACCCATCCGAGCCTTAGAAAACCTGCCCTTTGTCGAAGAATATCTGGACGGTGTCCTGGGAACCTTCTGCCTGCCCTTAGTTCACTTTTACGGATCATTAGTGATTGCCGCCAACTATGAGAGACTAAGTTTCTCTAAACGATATCTAAGCAGGCATAAGATTAAGCGGTCCATAAGAACCTTGGAGAAATTATCTCGCTCAGCCCCGGAAAATATCCTCAACAAGCTGTATCTCCTGAAAGCGGAAAAGGCCAGACTGGACAGAGAGGACTTTAAAGCTGCTACTTACTACGATTTGGCGATTAAGTATGGCAGAACTCACCAATTTATCCAAGAGGAAGCCCTGGCTAATGAACTGGCGGCTGAGTTTTATCTCTCTCGAGGGAGAGAGGCCTCAGCTAAATTCTATCTCCAGCAAGCCCTTGACTGCTACCATGAGTGGGGAGCTCAGGCTAAAGTGGATGATCTGCAGAAGCGTTATCCCAAATTGCTTCAGAATGGGTCTTATCCACCCTTGCCCAAGGGTATCCCGGATATCGATCTGTCCACCATTATTAAGATCGGGCAAGCCATTTCCAGTGAAATAGTCCTGGAGGACCTGCTTAAGCTGCTGATCAAGATCATGCTTCAAAACTCCGGCGCTCAAACCGTCGTCTTAATCATGAATCATGAAGATAGATTAACCGTGGAAGCGGAGGGGAATGCGGAGGATAACTCTGTCAGACTGTTGCAGTCCATGAGTCTGAACCAAGCAAGTTTTGATCTGCCCATCAAGTTGATCAGCTATGTGGTCAGAACGGGAGAAACCGTCACTTCAGATGGCCCCCAGAAGGATAAATCCATCCTCTGTCTGCCTGTGATTATTAAGAATAAGGTGATAGGCCTGTTTTACCTGGAAAATAGCCTGGCACCGGGTATTTTCACAAAGCAGCGCTTACACCTATTACAGTTATTATCTTCCCAGATAGCCGTCTCCATAGAAAACGCCAGACAATATCAGAACCTGGAAAGTATTCTGGAAGACCACACCAAGGAATTAACCAAAAAAAATATTGCCCTCGCCGAGAGCAATCACAAGCTGGCAGAGGCCAATGAAAATAAAACCCGCTTCGTCGCCAATGTAAGCCATGAGATCAGGACCCCTCTCCAAGGGATTATGGGAATGACCAGCCTCCTGAAGAAAAATCATCGCTACAATGAGGATTATGTCAGGATGATTCAATCCTCCGCAGAATCCCTCTTAGGAATCATCAACGATATCCTGGACATCTCCAGAATAGAATCCAATCGCTTAGTGATTGAGGAGAGAGCCTTTAACCTCAAAGACTTACTCAGGCAAATCGTAGAAAGCTATGAGCCACAGGCCGGAGGCAAGGGGATACACCTAACTTCGAGTATATGTTCAGAGATTCCGGAATATCTAAGCGGAGATCCTTTAAGAATTAGTCAGATTCTCAATAATCTCTTAAACAATGCCCTGAAATTTACCCATCAAGGGAAGGTGGATTTTAGCGCCGGTTGTCTTACCGTCAATGAAATGCTGGTTGAGGTTGAATTTATCATAGAGGATACGGGCATCGGCATATCCCCCGAAAAGCTTCTAAGCATTTTTGAAAGCTTCTCCCAGGGGGATAGCAGTATCACCAAAAAATACGGCGGTACCGGGCTCGGTCTGACTATCGTCAAACGATTGGTGGAGTTAATGGATGGGCACATTGAAGTCCAGAGCCGGGAAGGGCAAGGCAGCAAGTTTCGTTGTCTCTTACCCCTGGGAAGGGCAACTCAGCAGGAGATCGCTGTCACAGAGGATAGCTTGAAGTTCGATTATCAAAAGAAAGACGACTTAAAACGATTAAAAATCATAGCCGCAGAAGACAACCTGGCCAATCAGACCTATATCAAGCACGTCCTGGCCTATCACAACTGTGAAGTAACTATTGTCAATAATGGCCTGGAACTAATACAAGCCCTGAAACTCCAGGACTATGACTGTATCATGCTGGATAAGAATATGCCCGTCATGGGGGGCATCGAGACAACTCGAATCATTCGCAACCTGGAAGAAAACACGGGTAAGCACATCCCCATCGTTGCCCTCACCGCTTCGGCTATTCTCGGAGACCGTGAAAGACTTCTCGCCCAAGGGATTGATTATTATCTGGCCAAACCAATTCGGGAGGACTATTTACTGAACATCCTGCAGAAGGTGCGCCATTCGGGGGAAGTAAACCAAGAGCATCTTAGAGGGGACAAACCAGAACCCAGAGGAGAACAGGGGGATGAGCTTATTGATTACGAAGTTTTCCACCAGGAAGCAGAGCTATTTGGCAAAACGGTTATGCTGTCTATTATCGAGGACTTTCTAATGAATTATCAATCCTTGCTGGAAAACATTCAGACGGATCTGGAGGCTTGCCAGGCTGACCCATTAGAAAAAAGCGCTCACAGATTGGCAAGCGCTTTATCCTGTCTTTACTCAATGAAGGTTTTTGAGCTGGCTAAGAAGCTGGAACGGGAGGCTCAGGCCGGAAATTGGCAAGAGCTACAAGAACAGTACCATAAACTTAAGGCGCTAATCCCTGCCTTAATAGGGGAACTTCAGACCCTTAGAAAGAACTTGGAAGCCGATATCCCACATTTCTAACCGTCTCAATCAGACAAGAAGTTAGCCCTGTTGCCTCAATCTTCTTGCGAATTCTGCGGATATGCACATCCACTGTGCGGGTTTCCCAGAAGACATCTTCAGACCAGATAGCATCTAAAATCTCACTGCGAGTAAAGACTCTGCCTGGCTTTTTAGCCAAATAACATAAGAGCTCAAACTCTTTGAAGGATAGTAGAAGCTCTTGGCCGTTCAGCGTAACACAGCGAGTAGCAAGGTCCATCTCCAGACTCCGAAATGAAATCTTGGAGGAAGAGGTGGCTGCACTCTGGTCTGTTCTGCGCAGGACGGCTTTTATGCGTGCAATAAGCTCATGATAGCGAATCGGTTTAGAGATATAATCATCCGCCCCTAATTCCAGACCAATGACATTATCGATTTCGCTGTCCCGGCTTGTCAGCATAAGCACAGGAACCTTTCCTTTAATAGGATGATGCCGTATTTCCTTAAGAGTTGTCAGGCCGTCTATCCCCGGTAAGACCACATCTAAGATCACCAAATCAATGTCCAAGGAGTCTAAAATCCTCAGAGCGTCCTCCCCT
>JAJZSC010000476.1 GCA_021849995.1 Bacillota bacterium
AGTTTCTTCCTGTTGATTATTGGTAAGGACTTGTGCTACCATCATTTTGGAGGAATCCCTTCCTTTCGATTGGTGTGTTTGGACTACTTACCAATTCTCGTTCAGGAAGGGCATACCTCTTTTTTGCTAAAAAATTTACGCTAAATTTGGGCCTAAACCCTTGGTATTCCTGGGTTTCGGCAATTTACTTACCGGAAGTAAGTTTAATGGATGCCATGAGTTATAAAGAATCAAAATATATTCAGCCAGGCAATAGTATTGCTGTCTTTGACACGGATTTCGGCAGAATTGGAATGATGGTTTGCTATGATCTGCGTTTTCCGGAATTAGCCAGGACAATGGCCTTGCAAGGTGCAGATATTATCTTTGTTCCAGCAGCCTTTCCAGCAGGAAGTCCACTACCACCTAGAACAGACCATTGGGACATACTCACCCAGAGTACAGCCTTATACAATACAGTCTATCTTATAGCAGCCAATCAATTTGGTAATGTAGGCAGAGAGAATCCTTTTGGGCGTTCATGCATTATAGATCCATGGGGAACAAGGATTGTCCAGGCTAGTGGAAGAGAGGAAATTATCTATGGGACTCTAGATTTAGATTATCAAAGGTCTGTGAGGGAATCCTTAGCCGTTTGGCAAAATCGGAGACCGGAAATATATTTTAAAAACGTTATAAAAAACCACTACCTACTTTAGAGAAAAAACTTATCTTAAGTGCTTAAGTAGTTAACAAGAGTTAATTATCTTCGAATGTTAAATCTGGCAATTTTTATATTCTAAGCTCTGTTCTAATCCGCTTTAACAAATGCCATAGAATACTCATTTATTTATACAAAATATGTTAAAAATAAATGAGATCTGTTATTATAATGGTAGGTTTTATTTGAAAAGAGGGGTGTAGGCTGTGAATGTTGACATACGTTGGAAACAAAGGTTTTCTAATTATAAAAAAGCAATTATACAGCTAACCGAGTTTATGGAAAAACCTGAATTGAACAAATTTGAAGTGCAGGGTTTAATCCAGTGTTTTGAATATACATTTGAGCTTGCCTGGAAAACTATGAAGGATTATCTTGAAGAGCAGGGATTTGATGTTAAAAGTCCACGGACAACCATTCAAATAGCCTTTCAGATACAATTAGTTAAAGATGGGCATATGTGGATCGATGCACTTGAGAAAAGAAATCTCATGGCACATACTTATGATGAAAATCGTGCAAAAGAAGCAGAAAAGTTAATCCGTACAGAATATTATCAAATTCTTAAGGAGCTCTTCATTACTTTGGAGGGGCTAATATGAGCTTTGGACTAAATGAGCAGGATCTGACTTTTATTGTTTCTACAATAGTACAGTTTAATGAAATAAAAAAAGCCATGATTTTTGGGTCAAGAGCTAAAGGAAATTACAAGCCTGGTTCAGATGTTGATATAGCAATTTTCGGTGATGATATAACTTTTGATACTATCTCAAGGCTGCATGCAGTACTTGAGGATGATAGCCCCATGCCATATTTCTTTGATATTGTTGACTACTCACATTTAACCCATGAGGAGCTTAAAGAGCATATTGAGCGGGTAGGGAAGATTATTTTTCAAAGATAATTGCTATATTACCAGTTTTAACTTTGAGGACGACACCCTTTGGCTAAGTCAAAAGCATATTTCGGTTATCTAACAAAAGGATGTAAGAACGATAAATGAGTATAATTAACATAAAGTTGCCCCGTTCTTCCAATTCTCCTCGAATGGATTAGATCCATTTTAGGAGAATTTCTTGTTATATAACCATCCAATGTTTTTAATATTAACCACTTTGGTCAATAAAGGTCAAAAAATATCTGACCTTTATTGACCTTCGTAAGAAAGCAAAATATAATAGAATTGTAACGATTCTTAACAGACTATCAGCAAATTCATTCAGTTCATGAAATGAGGGGTGACTTATGAAACAATATCATCCGGATGTCAACCCTGGCAATAAAGAAGCAGAAGAGAAGTTTAAAGACATCTCGGAAGCCTATCAGGCCATAAGCGATCCTGAAAAACGCCGGAGTTAAGGCAAAATTATGAGGCCTGAAAAACATTCTTCTCTACAATCTTTGGCATGGGCGATCCTATGGACCATCACCTGAATACAAAGGAGTGAACAAGAAAATGGCTTTTGATACTAACCGGTTTACCCAGAAATCTCAAGAAGCAATCCTTACAGCTCAAACTATGGCTGAGCGAAACGGCAACAGTCAAGTTGAGCCGGAGCACCTTCTTCTCACCTTACTCGAGCAAGGGGATGGAGTAGTTCCCCAAGTGCTCACCAAGCTAAACCTTGCCGTCGGTGCCTTAGTTCAGAAGACCCGTCAGGAAGTCAACCGTTTTCCGCGGATCAGCGGAGCAAACGTGCAATTAACTATTTCCCCCCGCTTACGCACCGTACTCGTCTCTGCCCACGACGAGATGGAAACTTTTGGCGATGAATATGTGAGTACAGAACATCTTCTACTCGCAATTCTTGGTCATGCCGGAGGAGCTGCCGAACAGATTCTTAAACAGGTTGGTCTTAACCGGGAAAAACTTCTCCAAGCCTTACGAGAAGTACGCGGGACACAGCGGGTTACGAGTCAAAATCCAGAAGGCACCTACCAGGCGCTCGAACAATATGGCAGGAATCTTGTAGAACAAGCGAGACGGGGTAAACTCGACCCTGTCATTGGGCGAGATGAAGAGATTCGTCGAGTGATTCAGATCCTTTCCCGTCGTACGAAAAATAATCCCGTACTGATCGGGGAGCCCGGAGTAGGAAAAACAGCTATTGTGGA
>JAJZSC010000019.1 GCA_021849995.1 Bacillota bacterium
AAAAGCATCCTCTGATAGTAACGATCCACATCTTCATGCTGTTGGACTGCTCCATCCATAAGGGCTTCCAGGGAACCGCGTATTACAGTCAAGGGTGTGCGAAACTCGTGGGACACATTAGCGATAAAGTCTTTTCTCAGTTGCTCTAAACGTTCGCTTTCGCTGATATCCTGCACTAAAGCTACTATGCCAGTTACGACTTCGTTGCTGTTTACTATAGGGGATAGAGTGAAACGGAGCTTTTTACCTATCCAATCCTTTTGTAGACATAATGTTTCTTTTTTCTCCATTAATTCAAGTAGAGAAGCATGAATACCTAGATCCCTAAGATTTTTTTCTATGGCTTCATTAGTATAAGGAAGGCCCTGATGCATAATTTCTGAAAGGGCATTATTTATGCTCACAGGTTTAAGGTTTGTATCAAAGGCAATGATACCCTCCGAGATGCTAGAGATAATATCACTTATCTTGCCTTTTTCCTGAAATAGTTGGTCTATTGTATAGCCCAATTTTGACGCCAGTAAATCAATAGAGTTTCCCAACTGTCCAAGTTCATCCTTGCGGTCAACTCCTGTACGCACGGAGTAATTGCCGTGGGTCATTTCGAGGGCTGTGAGATTCATGGCTTTTAAAGGCCTGGTGAAAAGCAGAGAATAAAAGATTCCTAAGGCTACTGCTAGCAAAAGTGCAGCAATAAGACTGATAGATAAAATACTAATAGCACGGTCCAGAGATTCTGTAATTCCTGTTACAGGGGCATGCAAAAGAACAGTACCGATAACTTTTTTCTGGGCATCGATGATGGGGACGCCAACTGTAAGTGTTGCTTCGTTGTATACGCTGCTGAAGCTCTCACTGACGGACTCTTTACCTGAAAGAACTTCTCTGATCACCTTTAAAGCTTCCTCTGGCAGCGGTCCAGAGTTATTTATATGTCCAGTACCTTGACCCATTCCCATTCCGGAGAACACAGAGAGGTTTCCCTCATTGTCCGTAATCCATACTTTAGCCTCAGTAAGAGTGTCCACCGAACGCATAAATGCACCAAAGCCGCGCATGATACCGCCACTCTGTAAATATTCCGCCACAACCTCGGAAATTGTATGGGCTCGCTTTAGCATCGTCTGTTCATGGCTTTCAAAAGCATACTGCCGGAACATCTGTATGAACAAAAGGCCCAGGACAAGCATGGATACCAGAACGATAGATACAAATCCAGCTGTCAACTTGAAAGCGATCTTCTTCTTAAACATGCCTCACCTCAAACTTATAACCTACTCCCCAGATGGTTTTAATATCCCAGTAAGAAGCTTCGGGTGAACTAAGCTTGGCTCTGAGGCGTTTTATATGGGTGTCTACTGTGCGGGCATCCCCAAAGTATTCATAGCCCCAAATACTTTTTAAGAGGTTGTCTCTTGAGAAAACCTTACCTGGATTGGAGGCTAAAAGCCATAAGATTTCAATTTCCTTTTTGGTCAGATTTACGAGTTCACTGTCAACCATGACTTCATAATCAGAAATACTGATTTTAAGCCCAGGAAAATTAAGGATATCCTTTTTTTGTTCCTCGGAGATATCTAGCCGTCTTAATACTGCGCGGATTCTAGCCATAACCTCTCCTGGACTAAAGGGCTTTACAATATAATCGTCTGCTCCGATATCCAGTCCCATAATGCGGTCGGTATCCTCACCTTTGGCAGTAACCATGATAATAGGTATATTTGAACTTTTGCGGATTTCCTGGCAGACTTCGAACCCATCCTTTTTTGGCATCATTACATCTAATAGAATTAACAGGGGTGCATACTCTTTGAACTTTTTTAGAGCTTCCTCGCCGTCGCGAGCTATTACTGGAAGATAACCTTCCTTTGCCACGTAGGTTTTCAATATATCAAGAATTCCTTCATTATCTTCCGCAATTAAAATAACCTTGTTCAAAACAATCCCTCCTATCCGGTAATATTATAACATTGATTAAATCTAAAAATTGTGACGAAATTAAGTCATTTTAAGATCCAAACATCTATTAGAAATATTTCTTGTACTCTAATACAGCAAAGCGGAGGGGAAACCTCGGCTTTTTTATTTAGCTTATAATGTCATAATTGGTTCGAACTTTTGACAAAGTTTTGCCACATACGCTCTCTATAATGGCATCATAAGGTTTCAAGACAAAATAAATTTAAGGAGCGTGAATTTATGAAAAACATTAAAAAACTATTACTAGTCTTAATCACTACCCTTTGAGGAAGAAAGCGTTGCGCTGAGATATGGACATAACTGGTACAGCAGTGGGTTTCAAATACCAATACCAACCATACTCTGGATGATAGGACTAATTCTAATTGGAATTATTATTTACTCAATTATTTCGAAAGTAAGGCGTAAAAACAGTCCTGAATGCAGACGTGTGATAGAAATTCTAAATACACGTTATGCCAAGGGAGAGGAACGGTATGCCTGCGGAGACCTAAGCGCTGAGGAATTTATCAACATGCCTGATGAAATCTTGAATTCCAAGCAGAAAGGGAATCAAAGTAAGCCGGCTAAACTGAATTTAAAAATTCTCTGATGGAGTGGTTTAATATGAATACAAAAATTAATATGAATCCTAAAATGAACATTAATATGAAAAAAACTGCTTGGTGGCTTAGAATGTTTGTTTTAGTAGGTTTGCTCGTATATGTAACTTATGAATCATATATGCATCAGGTTCTAGGAGGAGGTAAGGCCCCTTCAGTTCATGCTTTATGTCCCTTAGGAGCCCTGGAAAGCCTCTATACACTTCTTTTTATGGAGAGTTTTATCCAAAAGATTTATTCAGGAACAGTTGTTTTACTGGTTTTGACGATTATATTGGCTCTTCTTTTCAGAAGAAGTTTTTGTGGACTTCTTTGTCCGTTTGGAGCTTTACAAGAAGTGTTTGCCCGTTTGGGAATAAAGATATTTAAGAAACGTTTAGTTATCCCTCAAGTAGCTGATAGACCGTTAAGGTATTTAAAATATGTAATTTTAGTTCTGACTGTCGGAATGGCATGGTACTATGGCAAGCTCTGGATGTCTCCTTATGATCCCTACACTGCCTATGCTCACATTACAACTATCACGGAATCTATCGCTGAAGACCCCCTTACTATCGTTGGTTTCATATTGCTAGGTATTACGCTACTTGGATCGTTGCTCTATGATAGATTTTTCTGCAAATATTTATGTCCAGCAGGTGCTTTTTATGGATTAATCGGAAAACTAAGTCCAACGAAAGTGGTAAGAAATGACGATATTTGCATCCACTGTAAGGTATGCAACAAGGCTTGTCCTGTAAATATTGATGTGGAAAAAGCCGACAAAATAACGGATACAGAATGTATTAGCTGTAATGAATGTGTTCTCGCATGTCCTAAAAATGGTGCGTTGGAAGTAAAAGTAGTACGCAAGACCCTGCATCCACTGCCAACCTTATTGATTGTCGCTGGACTGTTTTTCGGAACGATCTTTGTGGCACAAGCCACAGGGAATTATCAGATAATACCATCCGCACTTAAGGAAGGAGAAATCATCGCTATTTCTGAGGTCAAGGGCTACTATTCTATCGAAGAAACCGCACTGGCAACTGGGTTATCCCTGAAGGAAGTATATGAAAAGTTTGGGATTCCTGAAAATGTTTCAAAACATACTAAGATGAAAGATATTTCCAAGGAAGTACCGAAGTTTAACCTTGATACTGCAAAGGAAGAAGCTGACTCGGGTGAGAGCAAGGCAGTTGAACCTGCAACGCTTGAGGCACCTGAAGGCTCAAGCAAAGTGGATATCAGTAATATTAAGGGGTCTATGACAATTAGGGATGCCTCTGCAACACTAAAGATGGATGTTAAAGAATTTTATAAGCTGTTTATGATTCCAGAAGACGTGCCAGCCCAGACACAGATGAAGTCAATTGAAGGTGTATCACCGGGATATAATTTTGAAAAAGTAAAGGCCTTATTAAAACAATAAGTAGCTTGAATAAGTGATGAAAAAAACAATATGAACCAAGAATACGGTATAAACGAAAGTTGCCTCCCTTTGATTAAGGGGGGCAACTTTCAGAATGAGCTAATAACTGAATCAAAAAGGAATTCTAATAACATTTATCAATTAGCAGGAGTTATTATTGTAATGAAGAACTAATACTACATTTATCGAAAGGGGAGTAAAATATATGGATTCAAAAATCTTTCGCAAGATAAGCTACGGCCTTTATGTAATTGGTTCAACCAAGGAAGGGACGTTCAATGGGCAGATTGCTAACACTGTTTTTCAGATCTCCTCGGAACCCGCCACAGTAGCAATAAGTATTAATAAAAACAACCTAACTCATGAATTTATTAAAGCCAGCAAGGTTTTTTCGGTGTCCATTTTATCCAAAACAGCACCTTTAGATTTCATTGGTCATTTTGGCTTTAAATCCGGTAGAGACATTCCAAAATATCAGACTGTTTCATACAGACCTGGTGTTACTGGAGCGCCTGTGTTATTGGAACAAACAGTCGGCTGTCTGGAGGCCGAGGTAATCAACAGCCTTGAGGTCGAGACTCATACCATCTTCATCGGAAAAGTTATTAATGCCGAAGTGTTTAGTGATGAGGAGCCAATGACCTATGCTTACTACCAGCAAGTAAAACGAGGATCTGTACCCCCGGCGTCTCCAACTCACGTAAAAGAAGAAAATATAGACAAAAATATGGTTATAGAAAATAAGGCGATAGAAAATAAAGGGGAAAATAAGCTGAAAAAGTATCGGTGTTCAGTGTGTGGATATGTTTATGATCCTGCCAAAGGTGATCCCGATTCCGGCATTACCCCCGGAACAGCTTTCGAGGACATCCCGGATGATTGGGTCTGCCCGGTCTGTGGTGTAGCCAAAGATCAATTTAATGCTGTTGAATAAAACACGGCCAAAGATAGAGAGCATTATCCGCAAGAATTAAAGCCTTTGTCATTGTCACCTGATTGATTTCCAGCTCTCTTTACGGCCTGGGTATCTGGATCTATGGTTATGCCGCTTGTTTTTCCTCCAGTATTATTTTCATTATTCTCAGGTGCCTTTTTAGGATCAAAATTTAGTGAGGAAATCGTTTTATAACCACCGGTTACATTTAAAACCTTAAAGCCATTTTGACTTAAGATTCTATCTGCTACATAGCCTCTCAAACCAACTTGGCAGTATTCGACGATAGTTTTGTTTTTATCTAATTCATTCAATCTCGCTCTTAGGCTGTCAACAGGAATGTTTACAGCTCCTTTTATATGTCCATTATTAAATTCCTCTTTAGTACGGACATCGACAAGGATATAGTCTTCATCATTATATTGTTCCATATCCTTCCAGGTAATTACATGAGAACTCCCAGCTAATACGTTTTGAGCTACGAAACCGGCCATGTTAACGGGGTCTTTAGCTGAAGAGAAGGGTGGCGCGTATGAAAGCTCCAGTTCAGCTAAGTCTTCTACAGTACCGTTAAGTCTTATTACAGTGGCGATAACGTCGATTCTTTTATCTACACCTGCATATCCTAAACCTTGAGCTCCTAAAACTCTTCCTTCATTATTAAATAAAAGTTTAAGTGACATAGGCAGTGCTCCCGGATAATAGGATGCATGTGATACTGGATGAATGTAGATTGACTTATAAGGGATATTTGCTTTTTGAAGTGTTTTTTCATTTGCTCCTGTACTTGCAGCAGTTAACTTAAATACTTTAATCACAGATGTACCTTGGGTTCCTTTATAGGTTGAATTTAAGCCAGCGATATTATCGGCGGCTATTCGACCCTGTTTATTAGCCGGTCCAGCAAGAGGGATGGCTGTTTTCTGCTTCGTAATAAAATCAACGACTTCTATGGCATCACCAACTGCATAAACGCCTTCAATATTGGTTTCCATTCTATCATTAACTATGATGTGACCTCTTGGACCCAATTCTAGTCCGCTTTCTTTTATAAAGGTTGTATCAGGAACAACTCCAATGGCTAAGATAACTAAATCTGTCTTAAGCTTTGTTTCACTATTTAAAGTAACCTCAACTTGGCTTCCAATTTCCTTAAAGGCTTTTACCCCATCGCTTAGGATAAGACCAACCCCATTTTCAACGAGTTCTTTTTCAAGCATAACAACCATATCGGAATCAAATGGTGCAAGTATGTGGGAAGCGGCTTCGACAAGTGTAACACTTAATCTCCTTTCTCGTAGGTTTTCGGCCATTTCAACACCAACATAGCCACCACCGATGACTACAGCACTTTTTGCTCCCTTTTGGTCTACATAATCTTTTATTGAATCAGTATCCGGAATATTTCTCAAGGTAAATATCTTAGCATTATCTATTCCTGGGATATTAGGCCTTAAGGCCTTTGCACCAGGCGATAATATTAAATAATCATAAGATTCTTCGTATAAACCCTGTGACTTGCTATTAACTGTAACTTTTTTATTTTTTGTATCAACTCCGGTAACTTCGCTGTTAATCCTAACGTCGATGTTAAACCTTGCTTTCATTGCTTCAGGTGTTTGTACTAATAGCTTGTCTCTGTCTTTGATTGTTTCTCCAATATGGTAGGGCAAGCCACAGTTTGCAAACGATATATATGCATCTCTTTCAAACATAATTATTTCTGCTTTTTCATCCAATCTCCTAAGTCTGGCAGCGGCGGAAGCTCCTCCAGCTACTCCGCCGACTATTAATACTTTTTTCTTCACTTAAATACCTCCAATATTATTATTTGATCCCATTAGCATTGCATAAAAAATATTAGTAATTGTCAATCCTTAAATCTCTACGAAAATTGCAGAAAAGGTTAAAGAATAACTAATAAACCTGTAATAATGACAAAAAACTCCTTATAATTAGAGTTAGAGACCCTAAAGACTACCTATTATTCGGACATCTGGCTTCGGATATCGGACATCTCTTTAGGATAGTTATCTCCATTTAGTAGCAAACTAATCGGCATGAAAGTCTCCTATCGTTCTCCTTTCGGTGTAGATGCTGGATCCTCTCTATTACTAAGTTGAGATCCAAAAGTAGTCAAAGCAAACAGCAAACCTAAAGCCGCTGTTTGAGGGCTTGTACTAATTATGCTACAATATTATAAAGATTTACATACTACCGGCCAAGGAGGATGAGTTAGTGGCAGGTTTTTTCGCGCAATTAAAAGAAGGTTTGGCTAAAACTCGTCAGAGTTTCGTTGAGAAAGTAGAACAAATCTTTACCGGCAGAGGAAAGATAGATGAGGACATGTATGAAGAGCTGGAAGAAGTCCTTATCCGCTCTGATGTAGGGGTAAAAACCTCCATGGAGTTAGTTCAGAGACTTAGGCAAGAAGTGAAGTCGAGAAAAATTGTGGATGCTGGCGAACTCAAATCAGTTCTTCAAGAACTGATTGTTGAGCTGATGGGAGAAGAGAAACCGCTGGAGTTTGCGGGACAGGGAACTACTGTGATTTTGGTGGTAGGGGTTAATGGCGTCGGCAAGACTACTACTATAGGAAAACTTGCCAACTATCTTAGAGTTGAAGGAAAAAGGGTATTTCTAGCTGCAGGTGATACCTTTCGTGCCGCGGCCATCGATCAGCTTGAGATTTGGGGGCAACGGGTCGGGGTAGAGGTTATTAAGCAGCGTGAAGGCGCCGATCCCGCTGCTGTGGCCTTCGATGCACTTCAGGCAGCAAAATCGCGCAACATCGATGTAGTGATCATCGATACGGCCGGAAGGTTGCATAACAAGGTAAATCTTATGGAGGAGCTTAAGAAGGTGAGGCGTGTAATCGAACGCGAAATCCCCGGTGCTCCCCACGAGGTTTTATTGGTACTTGATGCTACCACGGGACAAAATGCCTTGCAACAAGCTAAACTATTTCAAGAGGTCGCAGGTGTTACCGGTATAGTTTTAACTAAGCTGGATGGTACGGCCAAAGGTGGGGTCGTTCTTGGTATTCAAGGGGAAACAAAGATTCCCGTAAAATGGATCGGAATCGGTGAGGGAATACATGATTTGAGGCCATTTATTCCAAAGGATTTTGCAGCAGCTTTATTTGACAGGCCGGGGGAAGGTGAGATTTCTGATTAATTATGCACTTATAGGGGGGACCGGAGTCGAACATTTAGAGCTTGATGGAAAAAGGGCTCAGACAATACAGACCCCTTATGGTTTGGTAGAGGTTGAAGTTGGTAGTATAGCTAATCAAGAGATTGCCTTTGTAAAGCGTCATGGAGCTGGACATGCCGTACCACCTCATCTAGTAAATTACCGGGGTAATATCTGGGCGATAAAAGAGCTTGGAGTGAAGAAAATCCTGGCAACGGCCGCGGTGGGTTCTTTGTCAACGGAGTATCGTCTAGGGGAATTAGTGTTATTAGATCAGTTTTTGGACTTTACCAAGACACGGATCCAAACTTTTTTTGAGGGAGGAACTCAGGGAGTTCTTCATGTTGATTTAACTGAGCCCTATTGTAAGGACCTGCAAAAAACAATTCTAACTGCTGGAAAGCAAAACGAAATTGTCGTGAAAACCGATGCAACCTATGTATGTACTGAAGGACCCAGGTTTGAAACACCGGCAGAAATCCGGATGTTTCAAATGCTGGGTGGGCATTTAGTAGGTATGACCAGCGTCCCGGAAGTTGTTCTGGCCCGTGAGCAGGGTATGTGTTATGCATCCATCGGGATGGTAACAAATGAGGCTGCAGGAATAGCTGACCATCCGTTGACACATGCCGAGGTAATGGATAGTATGAAGATGTTAAGTACGACTGTTGCTCAACTGATTAGTGACTCGCTCAAACTGTTAACTCCTGTTCAACACTGTTCTTGTGTCAAAGGCAATGAAGAATTGGGTAAGTTTTAGAAAGGCGGTTGGGACGTGAAGGCTATTGAATGGCTTGGGGATACGCTGCGGATATTAAATCAAACAAGGCTTCCGATGGAGACTCTCTATCGAGATGCTAAGACGTATGAAGAAGTTGCTGAAGCGATTGAGAAGATGGAGGTTCGAGGGGCTCCGGCTATTGGCGCTGCAGCTGCCTATGGCTATGCTCTTGGAGCACTTGGATATCAGGGCGAGATGGAAGTATTTAAAGAATATATGGAGAAGGTTCAGGCTAGACTTGCCTCAACCCGTCCTACAGCGGTTAACTTGTTCTGGGCTCTCCGCAGGATGGAGGACAGGCTGCGCGATCTCCAGGAATTAGATGATATCGGAAGGATCAGGCAAGCCTTAGTTGAAGAGGCTGACAAGATTGCTGATGATGACAGACGTACCAATCGTTTAATTGGTGAACACGGGAAGAGTGTCGTACCAGATGAAGCAAATATACTTACCCATTGTAATGCAGGAGCACTTGCTACGGTTGAGTATGGTACTGCCCTGGGGATTATTAGAGCTGCCCATGAATCAGGTAAAAAGATTCATGTTTATGCAGATGAAACCCGCCCTTTTTTGCAAGGAGCCCGGCTAACAACTTGGGAATTGATTCAAGACAACATTCCGGTCACTCTCATCGCAGATAACATGGCAGGTTACGTAATGCAACAAGGTAAAATTGATTTAATTATTGTTGGAGCAGATCGTATAGCTGCTAACGGAGATACGGCTAATAAAATTGGTACATATTCACTGGCCGTTTTAGCTCATGCGCATGGGATTCCTTTCTATGTTGCTGCTCCAACCTCAACCATAGATTTGAAAGTATCCAGTGGGCAGGATATTCCGATAGAAGAAAGATCCCCGCAGGAGTTGAGAGAGTTATTCGGAGTTCCAACATCCCCTCAAGAGGTACAAGTATATAATCCAGCTTTTGATGTTACCCCTGCCAAATATATCACAGGAATCGTTACAGAAAAGGGAATTGTTTCCTCACCCTACTCAGTAAACTTATTAAAAATAATGGTCAGAAGTTAATGCTGAGAGAAAGATTATTAGCCGTAGGCAGGGAGCTTTACTCCAGTGGAATGATAGCAGGTACTTGGGGAAACATTTCGGTGTGGGACGATGTCAAGAATGCTTTTTGGATTACGCCAAGCGGTATGGATTATTTAACTCTTGTCCCAGAAGATTTAGTACTTATAGACATTACAGGTCAGACAAAAGAGGGTTTTAGAAAACCCTCTTCCGAGTTTCTGATGCATCTGGATATTTATAGGGCTAGATCAGATGTTAAGGGAATCGTGCACACTCATTCTGTGTATGCCACAGCTCATGCGGTTGCCAATAAATGTATTCCTCCTATAGTTGAGGATATGGCACAAATCGTAGGAGGATCAGTCGAAACTGCCAGCTATGAACTTCCTGGGACAGAGGAATTAGCACTTGCTGTTGTTGTAGGGTTAGGTGAAAAAAACGCTGTTTTGCTGGCAAACCATGGGTTGGTAGGCGTGGGACGAAATCTTGAGGAAGCTTTTAAGGTCTGTCAGGTTGTGGAAAAAGGCGCTCAGATCCATTTAATGTCTTATTTGCTTGGTACTCCTGTACTTCTTAGTGATGAGGATGTCAGAAAGATGCGCTCTGATTACCTGAACAAGTATGGGCAAAGAAAAGGAGAGTAGAATATGGCCAGTATTTTACTTAGAGGAATGATCCTGCCTATGACAGGGTCTGGGGATTTTTATCCTCAGGGGGAAATAGCCATTAAGGGAGACAGCATCTTCCATGTTGGGCCGATCGGAACGACTCCTGAAAGTTTTATATCAGATCAAGTTTTAGATCTTCCAAATGATGTTTTTATGCCAGGTCTTGTTAATACTCATACCCATGCTGCCATGACAATTTTGCGTGGGTATGCAGATGATCTCCCTTTGATGCGCTGGCTAAATGAAAAGATATGGCCGTTCGAGGAAAAACTAAGTGATGAAGACATTTATTGGGGAACTTCTCTGGCTTTATGTGAAATGATTATGTCTGGAACTACTGCCATGCTGGATATGTATGCCAGTATGGAACAGGTTGCAGAAGCAGTTATCCAGGCTGGCACACGGGCAGTTTTATCCAGGGGCCTGATTGGAAATGGACCTAACGGGCAGAGAGCCTTAGCTGAAAATATTGAGCTAATTAAAAAATACCACGGAGCAGGAGATGGCCGTGTTCAGGTTATGTTTGGTCCCCATGCTCCCTATACCTGCTCAGGTGAATTTTTAAGAGAAGTTAGTGCCGAAGCTGATAAATATGGTGTGGGAATCCATATTCATGTGGCAGAAACCAAAGACGAGATTGACATCATCAAAGAGCAATATGGAAAAACCCCGGTTCAGTGGTTAAACGAGCTAGGGCTATTTAAAGAGCAGGTTGTCGCCGCACATTGTGTCCATTTAACTGATGAAGACATGACAATTCTCGCCGACAAACGTGTATCAGTAGCCCATAACCCGGAAAGCAATATGAAGTTAAATAGTGGTACAGCCCGTATCCCAGAGATGTTGGATCGAGGGATTACTGTTGGGCTAGGAACTGATGGGGCATCTAGTAATAATAATCTGGATTTGTTCGGTGAAATGCGCACCGCTGCCTTCCAACAAAAACTGGTAGTCAATTCAACAGCTCTCCCAGCCTATCAGGTACTGGAAATGGCTACAGTAAACGGTGCCAAAGCTTTAGGACTAAGTACCGGAGTCTTGGCTCCCGGCTACAAGGCAGACATCATTAGTGTTAACTTTGATCAACCGCATTTTTACCCCAGGTTTTCGATTCCTGCTCATCTCGTATATTCTGCCAATGGCGGAGATGTCAGGACAACTATTGTTAATGGCAAGATCCTAATGCAAGACAGGAAGCTAGTTACTCTTGATAAAGATAAAATTTGTTCAGAAGTTGAAACCAGGGCTAAAAAAATCGCTGCTCAATTTGAATAATGGTTTATGATTTACGTGGTGTTCCAAAGGAATACCCCGTAAATTAAATTGAAGTGCAGTTTTTATCCCCAACTTTTAAAACTTGACAAACTCAATTAATTACTTTAATATCAATTTTGTAAAGCAAAAATACTTTACAAATGGAGGAACCTTTTGGCATGGATAAATTCGCCAAAATGGCTCTTTTGGCCGATTTCTACGGACCGCTTTTAACTGAAAAACAAAGAAATGTCTGGGATCTTCATTATCAACAAGATTTATCACTTTCGGAAATAGCCGAAGTGGAAGAAATCAGCAGGCAAGCAGTGCATGATCTGCTCAAAAGAACTGAAAGAATCCTGTTGGAGTATGAAGAAAAGTTAGGTCTTGTAGACAGGTTTTTGCTTGAACGCGAGAAGCTTCAAGCAATTCAATCTCTGATGGAGAGTTTTAAAGAATCAGACTTCGCAAGTACAGAAGGAAAAGAAATCTGTTCGTTGGCCCGGCAAAGAATCGCTGAGCTCCTTGAAAGTGTGAATCTTTAGGGAAAGTGAGGACTGGGATGTTTCAGAGTCTGAGTGAAAAGCTTCAACAAACCTTTAAGAGACTTAAGGGAAAAGGTAAATTAACGGAAGCCGATGTAAATGAAGCTATGCGCGAAGTGCGTATGGCACTTCTAGAGGCTGACGTTAACTATAAAGTAGTAAAAGACTTTATAAGTAAGGTAAAAGAAAGATCTGTCGGACAGGAAGTTCTTGAATCCCTTTCCCCAGGTCAGCATGTCATCAAGATAGTGCACGAAGAGATGATTGCCTTAATGGGCGGGGTCTCCAGTAAAATACAAATAGCATCTAAGCCTCCAACTGTTATTCTCCTGGCCGGACTTCAAGGTGCTGGTAAAACAACCCATGCTGCCAAGCTGGCCAACATGTTGAAAAAGCAAGGGAAACACCCTATGCTAGTTGCCTGTGATATCTATAGACCTGCTGCAATTAAACAACTCCAGGTATTAGGAGAACAAATAAAGGTTCCGGTTTTTTCTCAGGGCCAAAAACCACCGGTTGAAATTGCAACTGCCAGCATAAAAGAAGCACTAAACCAAGGTGCCGACGTTGTAATATTAGATACTGCAGGCCGGCTTCATATCAATGAGGAATTGATGGGAGAGCTGCGAGATATTAAAAAAGCTGTTAAACCCCATGAAATTCTATTGGTTGTTGATGCTATGACAGGTCAGGATGCTGTAAATGTAGCGGAAAGTTTCCATAATGAACTCGGTATAGACGGGGTAATCTTAACCAAGTTGGATGGAGATACCCGTGGAGGTGCAGCCTTATCTGTCAAAGCAGTGACAGGTTGCCCTATCAAGTTTGCCGGTATCGGGGAAAAGATTGATGCTCTTGAGCCTTTTCATCCTGATAGGCTAGCATCCAGAATTCTCGGCATGGGTGATGTTCTTACCCTGATTGAAAAAGCCCAGCAGGCTTTTGATGAGAAAAAATCCAGAGAGATGGAAGAAAAAATGCGTAAGCAGGAATTCACTCTGGATGATTTTCTTGATCAGATGCAGCAGATTAAGAAAATGGGCTCACTATCCTCTATCCTTGAGATGATTCCTGGAGTAGGAAAGCAGCTTAAGGATATTAAGATAGATGAAAAGGATATGTCCCATGTAGAGGCAATTATTCATTCCATGACTCCTGATGAGCGAAGAAAACCAGCTATTATCAAGGATTCTCGCAAACGCAGAATTGCCAAAGGCAGTGGCACCAGCATTCAAGAGGTCGGCCGCTTGCTTAAGCAGTTTGAGCAAATGCAAAAGATGATGAAGCAGTTCTCCGGTCCAGGTGGAATGGGTCTGTTAGGGAAGGGCAAGGGAAAGAAAGGTAAAAAACCTGGGTTTAAGTTCCCCTTTGCTTAAGATGTGGTTTATGTTTAAAAATAGATTATCCTAATGAGGAGGTGATATAATGGCTACGAAAATCCGTTTGCGTCGCATGGGAGCTAAAAAGAATCCGTTTTACCGTTTAGTTGTAGCTGATTCCAATTCTCCACGCGATGGACGTTTTATTGAAGAAATTGGATACTATGATCCGACAAAACAACCTGAGGTCTTGAAAATTGACGAGGAGAAGGCTCTTAAGTGGTTGTCCACAGGAGCACAACCTTCTGATACTGCAAAATCTTTGTTCCGTAAAGCGGGGTTGTTGGCGAAGTTTAACTCCAAGAACTAATAGTTTATTTGGGGGTGGTTCCTCTTGAAGGAACTCGTGGAAGTCCTTGCAAAAGCATTGGTTGATCACCCCGACCAAGTAGTGGTCGCCCAAACCGAAACTGACAGAACAGTACATTTGCAACTTGTAGTTGCCTCGGAGGACATGGGGAAGGTAATTGGCAAACAAGGAAAAATTGCTAATGCAATAAGAACCATAGTAAAAGCGGCAGCAGTAAAAGACGGTCGTAGGGTACATGTCGACATTGATCAATGACGTTGAGAAGGGCTTAGGCCCTTTTTGACGTTTTTCTGCATCGAAGACTGCAAATACAGATTGCTGTTTATCATACTAATGGCGATCTATATTATTAATGGCGACTTATACTAAATGTAATCTTAACGATGTACAAATCTTATTAACTTAGCTGAGGGCTTTACTAAACAGCTGGGAATAGGTTGGGAAGGGGTATGATATATAGTGGATGAGGTCTTGATTGGAGAGATTATTAAGCCACATGGGGTGCAGGGAGAGCTCAAAGTTTTTCCTATTACTCATGAACCTAAACGTTTCAGAAAATTAAAAGAGGTAACTTTAGCCAAAGATAATCTGCGAAAAAGCTTTAGCATCCTGAATGTCAAGGTTCAAGAAGATGCCGTATACCTAGTCTTGGAAGGAATAGATAACCGCGATTCTGCAGAGCAGTACCGTGGCTGGCGGGTGATGATTGATAGGACTGAAGTACCTCCCTTAAAAGAAGGTTGGTATTATTTCGAGCTGGAAGGAATTAAGGTGTATGAGGGAGATTCTTTTCTGGGCACACTTAGCCAGATAATTGAGACAGGTTGTAATGATGTCTACCTTGTAAAGGGGCCTCAAGGGGAAATTTGTGTGCCGGCCTTAAAAACCGTGGTAAAAAACGTAGATATTCAGGCGCGGAGGATGGAAGTGGAGCTTCCTCCCGGGCTTGTAGAGGATGATTGAAATGCACTTTTATGTGTTGACTCTTTTTCCAGGAATGTTTTCTCCGCTTCATGAAAGTATAGTAAAGCGTGCCCAAGAGGCGGAACTACTGCAGATCGATTTAATCAACTTTCGTGATTATGCAACCAGTAAGCATAAAAATGTAGATGATGTTCCTTATGGCGGGGGTGCGGGGATGGTTCTAAAGCCCGAACCTATTTATGCAGCGGTTCGTGACCT
The DNA here is from genome assembly GCA_021849995.1 of Bacillota bacterium. GTDB lineage: Bacteria > Bacillota > Desulfitobacteriia > Desulfitobacteriales > Desulfitobacteriaceae > JAJZSC01. The sequence continues at coordinate 15,274 of JAJZSC010000019.1, forward strand.
TCCAAAGGCTGCAGGCACCCGGAAAGTCATACTTCTCTCTCCACAGGGCAAGGTATTCAATCAAACAATTGCTCAGGAGTTAAGTGTGCTTGATGAGCTTGTGTTTGTATGCGGTCATTATGAAGGATTTGATGAACGGATTCGCACGCTGGCAGA
>JAJZSC010000477.1 GCA_021849995.1 Bacillota bacterium
AACAAGATACTGGGACTGGGAATGGAATGATCGGCATTGCCCCTCAAATCGTATATGAGAAGGCTTCCCTATGGAAATCGGCAGCTTATGGTTTGGAACGAACAGTTGACTTCACGAAGTTTATCCTCCTTACTTTTATGCAGATGATAACCCGTCAGGTACCTGCAGACGTGGGTGGTCCAGTGGCAATTGCTCAAGCGATAGGTGAAGGAGCAGAACAAGGATGGGCCAGTCTCCTGGGTCTTACCGGTATTTTGAGTATTCAATTGGGACTAATAAACCTTTTTCCGATTCCTGCGCTTGATGGAAGCAGGTTAGTTTTCTTACTTGTTGAAGGGGTTCGGGGTAAGCCACTAAAGCCGGAAAGAGAAAACTTCATTCATATGATCGGGTTCGTCTTACTGCTGGCCCTCATGCTTGCAATTACTTATCAAGATGTACTAAAATTATTTGTTAATAAAGGCTAGGAGGCTGTTAAATCAGTGTCCAGAAAATTGACAAAGCCCGTTAAAATTGGTACTGCGACAATTGGTGGAGGATCCCCGATTGTTATACAGTCGATGACTAATACTGACACTCGGGATGTAGCTAAGACTCTCGGACAAATCAGCTCCTTGGCAGATGCTGGTTGTGAAGTTGTCAGGGTGGCAGTTTTGGATGTTGAGGCAGCAACCGCCTTAAGGGAAATAACCGATAAAAGCCGCCTGCCTGTGATCGCAGATATACATTTCGATTATCGTTTAGCCTTAAGGGCTATTGAGGAAGGGGTACATGGATTACGCCTCAATCCAGGAAATATCGGAGCGAAGTGGAAGATACAAGAAGTAGTAAAGGCTGCAAGTGAAAGAGATGTGCCAATTAGAATAGGGGTTAACGCAGGTTCTCTTGAAAAAGATTTGCTGGAGAAATACAATGGTGTAAGTGCTTTAGGTTTGGTCGAAAGTGCTGAACGCCATATCCGCCTGCTTGAGGAAGAAGGGTATGACAAAATCAAAGTCTCTTTAAAAGCCTCGAGAGTTCCCCTGATGATAGAGGCTTATAGACAGATATCAAGTCGATTTAACTACCCGCTGCATGTAGGGGTTACAGAAGCCGGTACAATTCGTACAGGTCTGGTAAAATCGGCTGTCGGAATCGGAACACTACTGGCAGAGGGCATCGGGGATACTATTCGTGTTTCTCTCACAGGGGATCCTGTTCAAGAAATACAAGTAGCACTGGAAATTTTACGTGTTCTTGGACTAAGGGAAAGTGGGATTGAACTAATCAGCTGCCCAACGTGTGGTAGAACTCAGGTGGATTTAGTATCTCTGGCCGAGCAAGTTGAGGCAAAAATAGCTACGCTTCCTAAACTGGACAAGCCCTTGAAGGTAGCAGTTATGGGATGTGTGGTGAATGGACCCGGGGAAGCTAGGGAGGCCGATATTGGAATCGCTGGCGGTAAAGGTATGGGTTTATTATTCCGCAAGGGGGAGATCGTTTCCCGATTACCGGAAGAAGACCTTCTGCCGGCATTACTTCAGGAAATTGAGAGATATGTGTTGGAGAACTCAGCACGTGGGTAATTACGGTCACTGTTTAGTGAAGTTGACCGCTCACCTCGTTCGAAGAAATAGATGAAATATGAGAAAGGATTTGAATTTCAAATGCGCGTGAGTAAGTTGTTGAATCCTACTTTGAGAGAAGTACCTGCTGAGGCAGAAATAATAAGCCACCAATTGATGGTGAGGGCAGGTTTAATACGTAAAGCAGCTGCTGGAGTTTATACATATTTGCCCTTAGGGCTAAGGGTATTAAAGAAGATTGAACAAATTGTACGGGAAGAGATGGATGTTAAGGGCGGGCAGGAAGTTCTGCTGCCAATCATACAGCCTGCTGAGCTTTGGAAGGAAACTGGTCGTTGGAACGTATACGGGCCTGAGATGTTCCGATTGAATGACCGTCATGACCGGGAGTTTTGTTTAGGTCCCACTCATGAAGAAATAGTTACTGATTTAGTTCGTGGGGAGATTAGATCCTATAAGCAATTGCCCCTACTTTTATATCAGATCCAAAATAAATATCGAGATGAACGCAGGCCGAGATTCGGACTTATGCGTGGTCGGGAATTTGTTATGAAGGATTTGTATTCTTTCGATCGTGATGAAGCGGGATTGAATGAAAGCTATCAAAAGATGTATGAGGCCTACTGCCGCATTTTTACGCGCTGCGGATTAACCTATAGGCCAGTGGAAGCAGATGCCGGGGCAATCGGTGGTACCGGCGGAACACATGAATTCATGGTTTTAGCTGACTCCGGGGAAGCAGCGGTTGTATATTGTTCTGAGTGCGAATATGCAGCAAACGTAGAAAAGGCAGAGTGCCGCCCTGTTCCAAGTAAGACGACTGATCCAGAAGGACCGATAGAAAAGGTAGTAACCCCTAATGTTAAAACCATTGAGGACCTTAGTACTTTTTTGAATCTTCCTAAAAACAGGCTGATTAAGTCTCTTCTTTACCTTGGAGATGATAAAGTAATTTTGGTTCTAGTTCGTGGTGACCGGGAAATTAACGAAGTAAAGATAAATAACGCTTTGGGAGGGTTTATCTCACTTGCACTTGCACCTGCAGAATTAGTCCAGCAAACACTTGGCTGTGAGCCAGGCTTTGTTGGTCCGGTTAATGCTCCTCAAGACTTGCTGATAGTTGCGGACTTGGAAGTTCCACTAATGACAAATGCTGTTTGCGGAGCTAATGAGGTTGATCACCACTTTGTTCAGGTATCCCCAGAGCGTGATTTTCGGATTGACAAAGTTCTTGACT
>JAJZSC010000478.1:0-1253 GCA_021849995.1 Bacillota bacterium
AGCCTTCTCGAACCTTGCCTTGTTGATAGTGCTCAAGGCCTAGACAATACAATAGGAAAGGATCATCCGGGTTTTTCTTCAATTCGTTATAGATGATCTCGGTATTGCGTTGGAACTTGTTCTTCAACTGTAACCGGTTATCAAGGTACCCATAATGGTTAATGAGAAGGGGAGCGGTTGTTAGTGCTTCACTGTGATTTAATCTTAGAATGGAAGGAGCTGCCTGTTCATGAATCGCACCCTCAAAGCGATACGTTAGCTTATTTCGAAAGAGCCTGACGACCTGATCGGTCGTTTTTAGGCGGTTCGATCCCGAAAGATAATGAGCCGGGCCCAAGAAGTTATTTATCTGAATAAAGTAGCCCTCTACTTCTTCAACTTCCAGTAATTGTCTAAATGCTTCCGGTGAAACCGGTGCAAGCTCTTCGTCCGCATCCAGTACCAGGATCCAACTTCCACTGGCATGCTCGAGGGCAAAGTTCCGTGCTTCAGCAAAGTTACCCTTCCAGGTATAGCTGCATACCTTAGCCCCGGCCTGGGTCGCGAGTTTTACAGTATTATCTGATGAACCAGTATCTACGACGATAATCTCGTCCACGAGATGTCTGATACTGTCCAGGCAAGCTTGGATTACCTTCTCTTCGTCTTTTACGATCATACATAAACTTACTGACTCTTGTTTCGTCATGGCCTTAACCAGCCTGTTCCGAATTTAACTTGAAAGGAGTCTATTAACTCGGAGGTTTTTGCTTCGTAAAAGTTCAGTAAGGCCAGGCAGCTTTTATCAGAGGTATTCATCAGCAGAGTTTCCAAACTGGAAGTTAAGCGTTTAATCAGGGCCCCAATGGGCTTAACAGGGTCAGAAAGATAGTGCTTACAGTCAGTCAAAAGTTCAATTAATACCCCACAGACATCTACCCCCCGGATCTGGTAGGGGAAGGTTGATTTTCCCTCTTTTCCCCTATTTTGTTCATTCTCCCCCTTTTCCATTAAATGGACTAAACTTAGAAGAATGTGACCATGGCAGCGACTTAATGGATTTTTCCATAGTTTAATCGAACAGGCTCTGGCCATAGGGTAATTCCCAAGCAATAGGTAGCCTATAACACTATGAAATCCTGCTTGGGTATAGTGACTGCAATCTTCAGGGATAGAGTTTAGATTCTTAATTCCCTCTACCAGGTGTCCGGAGTATACTTGGTATTTGCCAAGGAAAAACCGGAACTCGGGGTCTGAGGAGGGGTTTAGAGTAA
>JAJZSC010000478.1:1263-2800 GCA_021849995.1 Bacillota bacterium
GTAACTGCTTCAAGGGATTGGCGGGCGAGAACAGGGTTATTAGAGGTATAAAATAAATCTGCTACAGCCAGTGCTAATGCAGGAGATGTGAGGTATCCTTTATCTTTAAGATATTCTTGAGTGAGTTTCAGGCCGAATTTTGAACTGAGTCTTAAGAAAAGAGTGTAGACGGGATAGAAATAGTTAGAGTTTGCTTGAAGTGCCTGTTCAAAACACTTAATTGCTTCCTCAGCTTGGCCAATTTGTTCATAACAATTTCCTAAGTGATAAAAGGCCAGGAAACTTTCCGTTCCGGTCATGTGACTGTAGAGCACCGGTGGGGGACCGTTTTTAATAGCTTCTGAAAACCATTTAATAGCCAGTTCATACTCTTTCTTTTCTTCAAAAAGAATTCCGCAAAGATAAAAGATGTCGGTATACTCAGGATACTTTAGCGCAGCATCGAGACACAGGCAGATCCCCTGATCAAGTTTGCCGAGGGCATGCAGGCAGATAACCAAGTAACGCAGGGCTGGAGCGCGAAAGAGGATGTTATCATCAGTCAGGCCTTCAAAAGCTCTAGTCAGGTGAGGAAGTGCTTCAGCTGGCTTTCCGAGGATTAGCCATTCTACGCCCAGGTAGTACTGAAGAAAGGGATTTTGGCAGTATATTCTGGTGTCTTTTTGGCAGGCCTTTTTTAATAATCTCAGGTTCCGTTCTCTTTTACGACGCCGTTCTTTAGAGGGAAGCATCTTATGCCGGATGTAAACTCCCTCTGTCAGACCAACACAATTGGCCTCGGTAATTATTACTTGTTCGTGAATTTCTCCGCTGTATTGGTATTTGCCGTTATTTCTAAACAACCTTAATACATTAAAAATATTATACTGCTCACCGGTATCAGAGGAGGGATTATAAAGAGGCAGAAGGTAAGCCTCTATTTTTTTGTCACTGGCTAATATTGATCGAAGATTACCTAATTCCATGACCAGCTCTTCATCTGCATCTAAAGAAAGGATCCACTCACAACTTGCCTTGGAGATGGCAAAGTTACGAGCGGCACTAAAGTCATCCCGCCAGACAAAGGGGTAAACCTTATCAGTATAGCTTCGGGCAATTGTCAGAGTGTCATCTGATGAGCCGGTATCAACTATAACTATCTCGTCCACCTGACCATGGACACTTTCCAGGCAGTTTTTTAGATTCTCCGCCTCATTCTTGACTATCATCGCTAAGGTAATGGTACTTTGCATTAATTGATTGGCACCTCCTTTGCCAACCGTCGCAAAACTTCGCTTTCAGGGTATTTTTGGACAGCCTCTGTTGCTAACTTTTGCCGCCAATCCTTATAGAGGTTGATTAGGCGGATATAATATTTGGGAATTTCAGGATTCAGTTCCAGGGCAAATTTGTACTGTTCTTCTGCCTCACTAAGGTTTCCCTTTTTGCTATAGATTTCTGCTAGTAAAAAGTGAGCTTCAGAGTTACTGGTCCCAGTGCAGTGAGCTTCAGACTCATGAGTACCAGAGTTATGAGTTTCGTTGGAGAAACAGTTTTC
>JAJZSC010000020.1 GCA_021849995.1 Bacillota bacterium
CTATTTTTAAAAGGCCTTAAAACTAATGCGTGGCTCGGAAGGGTTCTTTGAAGATCTCATTCTTACTATTGCCGGCGGCTATCTTAACCTCTGTGAATTAGCTAAATTACTCAATTTCCTTAATAAATCTTTGATGATGTTTCCTCAACACTCCAGTCTATTTGTCTTCCGTGGGTTAGCCCATTATCACTCGACTCAGTATGTTCAGGCAGCAAGAGATTTGCTTGAAGCCTTAAAGCTTAGCAAACATGACCTTTTATCCGGATTAGAGACTTACTACCCTCTAAGTGATTCCGAACCCAACTGCCCAATAAGAATTTCTCAGCCCAGTAACCTTAACTTTAATGCCTTCACCTCTGAATATCTTGCCATCGCCGCTCGGGAAATCCAAACTTATCTTTTCAGTCTGGAACAGGGTCTGGATAATGAACATTTTCCGGCTACTTTAGAACTAAAAAACTTATTAAAAGAGGTTTTCGCATTTACTGCATATGGATATTTATGCTAAGTGAGACTTGCCTTATTTCTAAACAACATAAAAACGAGGTATTTCCTTTTTCAAATTGCCAGATAGCAGTCTATTTATTTATTACTAGTAACTATGCCTAATAACGCCTGTTTGAACAGGTAATGAGGGGGAATATATCATGGAGAAACGGGTACTGATCGCAAGCCCAGTCAAACAGAAACCTATGATCCTCTCAGAATTTCTGGAATCCTTGCAAAACCTTGATACATCCGGAGTAACCGCTGACTTCATATTTATAGACGATCAGAACGACCATGATTTATTGGATAGATTTGCAGCTTCTAGGCCAAACGTGAAGATATACAAAGAAAATTCGCCAGCTTTATATGTTTGTGACGAAACAACCCATCACTGGCGGGAAGATTTAATCTGGAAGGTTGCAGCTTTCAAGGACAAATTTATTCAACAGGCACTAGATGGTAACTATGATTACCTGTTCCTGCTTGATTCAGACCTCTATGTTAAGCCTCAAACTCTTCTCCACCTTATTTCTTTAAGCAAAGAAGTTGTTTCAGAAGTATTCTGGACTCAGTGGGAGCCTGACTTAATCCCCCTGCCTCAGGTTTGGGTAAGCGACCAGTATAGGCTTTATGAAATTGGCAGAGGGGAAAACCTAGACGAGGCCGAGACGCAGAAAAGAACCCGGGATTTCCTGCAACTGCTTGCTATACCAGGTACGTATAAGGTCGGCGGCCTGGGAGCCTGTACACTGATAAGTAAAAAGGCCTTAGAAATAGGGGTTTCTTTCAGGCCAATCTATAACCTCGGCTTTATCGGGGAAGACCGGCATTTTTGTATTCGCGCCGCTGCCCTGGGGCTGGAACTATTTGCCGATACCCATTACCCCCCTTTTCATATCTACCGGGAGTCTGAACTTGTAAGGCTGCCAGAATTTAAGCAACAGTTATATGGTTCACAGGCAGGTCAACAAAGTATTCTTCAAGATATTCTGCAGAGTATTCCGCAGCCCGACGTACACAGCATTCCACAGACTTGTCTACAGACTGACCAACTAACCGATCCACAGATTACACCAACGGAAAACCAAGAAAAAACCAGCTTAATAGAATCAAGTCGAAAGAGTCTTGATCACTCTCCTAAAACCAGTGATCCTTCCGTATTAGATCAGGGTAACGACAAGAAGTCCGCTCTACGGAAGTTTGAGATCACACTCGCAATGTTAGTAAGAAACGAGGCCAACAGGTATTTAGAAAGAGTTCTTAGCCATGCTGCTCAGTACATTGATAAAGCTGTCATCTTAGACGATGCTAGCGAAGATAATACGGTGGATGTATGTAAACGAATACTGACCGCCCACAAGATTCCTTTTACATTAGTACTGAACAGTACCACCGGATTCAATAACGAAGTAGTGCTGAGGAAACAGCTATGGGAAGTAACCGTAAGTACTAAACCAGACTGGATCCTAATCCTGGATGCCGATGAAATGTTCGAAGATGAGGCTGTAAATTCTTTCAAAGCACTCACTGATAGTTATCCAGAAGTTGATTATTATGCTTTCCGTTTGTACGATATGTGGACAGAAGACTCCTACCGGGAAGATAAATACTGGTCAGCCCACAAATGGTACCGACCGTTTATGGTCAAATATATCCCCGGATTTCAGGCTGAATGGCTGGAAACTCCCCAACACTGCGGTCGTTTCCCAAAAAACATTACAGACCTAAAAGGAGAAGCTAGTTTTCTCCGGGTAAAACACTTGGGCTGGCTGAAACCGGCAGATCGTTTACAAAAATATTATAGATATAAAGAGCTTGACCCAAAAGGGGCTTATGGAATAATCGAGCAGTATCAATCCATCCTTGATCCTAGGCCGAATCTCATTATTTGGGAATGAAAACATGAAATACCAGTTCGAGCAATATCAAGAAACAACAAATGCAGCCATTCCCCTAACGGGCTACCATACGCTGGTTCCGGGCTGCAGGACGGTTTTTCATCATAAGTCCGACCAAAGCACCAGCAATAGGCAGAAGGAATAGTATTGTGATCGCTGTCTGGAGTCCATATATATCTCCAATGTGGCCTATTAAGACAACAAACAGATTACCTATTCCACCGGCAAAGCCCATAGTTAATCCGGCTGCCAGGGATTTATTGTTTGGTATCGCCTCCTGGGCAGCAACAACCGTAACGGAAAAGCTGGACATGAGAGACGCCCCGCCAAGAGCCAAGAAGATAGTGCTTATCATTCCTTCAGTGTATAAAAATCCAAAGAAAAGGGGTGTGGCCAAGAGAAGAGAGCTGACAATTAAAAGCTTGCGCCCGTACATGTCTGAGATAAACCCACCTATTACCCCGCCAATGGCACCCACAAAGAGCATGATAAAGAGAAGCTGGCTTCCGGCGATGGACGAGATGTTCTCAGATTTAAAATACAGGGGCAAGATGGCCAGCATTCCCGTATAAGCCAGAGCACGCAGGGCGATAACCCCTGTAATGGCCAGGAGTTCCTTGGCTGCTGAACGCATTGCCTGGATTGCTTGACCCAGGGTTGGCGACATGGCATTACCCAGGACATCATTGCGGGGCGCAAAGAAAAGGAGCAAGATCGCTACAAAAATTCCAGGGATCACAGTATAGACCGTTGCTTGCAGGCCGAACCGTTCAAATAAGGGAACCAGCAGAAGCGGACTTAAAGCAAAACCGATATTCCCAAAGGCTATGAAGCCGGAAAGTAAAACAGCCTTGCGGTCTCCGCTTATCACAGTAACCATTGTCGAGGCTTGGGGGTGAAAAGCAGCGGTTCCTAAGCCTGCGAAAGCAGCCAACAAGACCAGCAGGGCATAGTTTTGCACAAGCCCGGTCAAACTGAGTAAAACAGCCATCCAGAGGGTACCTGCATATACAAGCCAGCGCTTCCCCTGCCGGTCCAGATAATAACCAAAAAGAGGCTGGACAAATGAAGAACTAATAGTAAAGGCTGATACCAAAAGGGCAGCCTGGGTGGCGGATAATCCTGTAGCCACCAAGAGAAATGCGGGCCAATAATTGCTGTAGAGGTCATTTAAGAGATGAGCCAGGGAAAGAATACCGATTGTGGAATACTGGATTTGAGATCTTGTGGACATAAAATCACATCCAATCCTTTTAAAGTTTCACGCCAATAATATTGGACATCTGAGTTCTTTAGCATCTTAATGGACGGCTTTAGAACTCAGTTTTCCTTAGACCTTCTTACAGTTTCGATTCCCTATTTGGAAACAAAGTCAGGTAGCGTGTGAGGAAAAAGTTGAAGTTAGCTTGCCTCCGCAAGATATCCTGAGTTTCTCCGTGCAGAACTTCAATACCTTGTTCAGTAATGTGATACCATTTGCGGGGCTGCCCGCTGTTTTCCGTCTCCCAGCAAGCTTCGAGCCAGCCCCTCTCTTCCATTTCCTGCAGGCTTCGATAGACACTGGGGCTGTCAGTCAGGAAAAAGGGCAATTCATTCTGAAGGCGGGTAAGAAGCTGATGCCCGTAAGCCGGTCCCTCGGCTAACAGGATTAGCAGGAAAGCAGCGGTATGCCTGCCTTTTTTTTGGACCAAGGTTTCACTTCCTTTCATCTTTATATTTTATGTAAATTCCCCATACTGTTTTTTACAGCATCATGTATAATACAGTAAACCTAAACCTTGGTCTCGTCAAGTAGCAACTCAATACTTCTTCTTAGTTTGGGTGGTACGACTAACTGTCGCACATAAGAAAACCGAGGCTTTGCGCGCCTCGGTACTTTGACTCCTGGGTACTCTCTTCTTTGGTTAATTATCTATTCATGCTGTAATATTTAACCTATTCTTGTGCTTTCTATAACGCTATCACTACAGTTCATAATAAATTTCTTCTTGGGTTGATAATCCTTCGGTAACTTTACGATAAACTTTGTCTCTCCTTTTTCAGAGAACAGCTCAATAACACCACCAAATTCAGTTACAAGTTGTTTAATAATTTAAATCCTTTTCTTATATTTGCAGAAATATGCAATATATCTCTATATCTGTGCCTGAAACCAGACGGTAAGAGGAGTTGGAGATATAGCAGTATAGGCTAGCCTCGTATAACGAAGGAATACCTGAGGTACAAAAGTCTTGATACTGCCGGCAGATACCTCTTGATCAATAGATTCCGGCAGCCAGATGTTGCCGTCCGGGCTAATTTCCAGCCGAACAAAAGCAGATCCTGTTCCAGCGTTATAGACCGCAAAAGAATACACACTTAACTCTGAAATATCCTTAATTAACGTGACTTCAGGAGTTCCAGCAGCAATTACATTTTCCGTGATTCCTTGGTACTTGCGTCCAGTCAGTTGAACCTGTGTAAGACCTTCACTAGTCGTACTGACGGGCGTACCGCTACTCCCGTAGATTCTTATTCCATCCCGGACAGGCGTGAGATTACGGATATCATTAGTTACAGATACATCGACCGAAACCGGGATTGTTGGCAATGGGCCTGTTAGACGTACTGAGACTGGCCTCTGAATCTGCCCGATTGACTCGACATGCCTAACGTATGTTTGCCCTCTCTCATCAAGGCGCAATTCACGTAGCGGATATAGGCGATAAGCCTCGATTTCCTCAATAGTCAGGGTTCCTGTACCAAGTATCCCTACTTCTAAGATAATTCCGTTCGTCCCGGTCCCAGTAGAGAAAACTCTGCTATATTTTTCAGATTCAGAAGATGGAGTTAAAGTATAGAGCTGCTGCCCGCCACTTCCCATATAGATTCTGATATAACTTGGGATGCCCGCGGGTTCCGTTTTTAGCTTTACCTGTACTTCCCAACGCTGATTGTCCCCAGCCTGAACGGGGACGCTGATAGTTTGCCGGATTCCGGCTCGAGGACCGGTGGGATGATAAATAATAATTTGTCCAGGCTCCCCACCAGAACCTGTCCATTTCCATTTGGTTGAAGAATCTCCACCGATTCGTTCCCAGCCATCGGGAAAATCTGGCGCTGCTTCTTGTACACGCGCAAAGTTGCCATTATAGACTTGATTTACTAATTCCCAATTCATCCCTAAACCCCCGCAGGCAGCTTTATAATAAACTATGCAAACTCACTGAGTGTGTATACGAATTTATTAATTCCAATGAAAAAAGTATCATTTCGGGTTCCCTGTCCCAAACAGATTCTACTTAGCCCATTATTTCCCTTTTACTTGCTAATAAAAGAACCTTGTCCACCTATGCAACATATCCTATATAAAGAAGACACGACTTGCGCCGAGCCTTGGATGCTCTTAGCCACCCTGTAATTATACTTGTTGTTATGGTACAAGGAAGTAAACAAATGCACATTTAGAAAGGGTGATGAGAATGGTGAAAGCTGATGATTCGGAATTGGAAAACAGGATTACTAAAGTAGAAGTAAAAATGGATGAGATTCAAAAAGTCACTTCCAAACTTGACCAAAAACTTGACTTGGTCATGGCCAAAATAGGTGAATTGCAGTTGGAACTTGCCACCAGCAGGCAGGATTTGATCCAAAGACAAGAACTTAACGCATATGACTTAACCACAGAAAAAAAGTTTGAGGACATTGAATCCAAATTCAAAGCCCAAGAACTTGACAGAAAGAAACTTAAGTATATGGCCTTGACTGCACTCATCACCTTTGGACTCTGGCTGCTCCAGCAGCTCATAAACGTGGAAATTAGATTTCCGGGATAACCCCTAAGTAAAGACTAAACGCAAAGGCCTGGCGTTAAACTTTGCCAGGCCACATTAACACTAAACGGTAACCTCTACCAAGAGTTATGGTACTGTATTGTTATTAGAGATAAAACCTGGCCCAAGTGTCTTTTTGGTTTGTGCCAAGGCCTGTTCGAGGACTGGCAGCTCCTTCTCGGTCAAATAAGGATCCTTCTTATCCTTTACTTTCTGAATCGTTTCCTCAAGTGGAACTACTCTAAACTTCTGTCTGCCATTTTCATTATAGCTATGAGAATAGGTTGGGGTATAAAACACTTCTTTAAGTTTTGTGGTGCCTGTATTGAAATCTTTCTGGAATTGAAGCTTTAGTACCACTCCGCTGTTTCTTTCCACCCCGCGCTGATCACCGACAAAATTACCCATCGAATAAATTACAAATTTATCTTTGTCCCCTACCCTTAAGACTTCCATCGGTTCAATGACATGAGGATGGCTGCCGAGTAGCACATCCGCTCCAGCCTCTAAGAACTCGCGGGCCAGTTTCTTTTGCTCGTTAGTTGGTTGGGGACTGTATTCTACACCCCAATGTAATACTAACATCACTACGTCTACCTGCGGCCGCAAAGCAGAAATATCTGACAGTACCTTTGCTTTGTCCAGGAAATTGATTAAATAAGCATGCTCTTTGGAAACTGGAATTCCGTTGGTACCATAAGTGTAAGCGAGATAACCTACTTTAACTCCCCGAAATTCTTTTATTAGGAAAGTTTTCTGTTCTTCTTGATTTCGAAATGCTCCCGTAGTATCAAGCCCGGCGTTTTTTAGTATTTCGAGAGTACGGAGTGCCCCTTTGTATCCCCTATCCAAGATATGGTTATTTGCACCGATAACCAGGTCAAACCCGGCATCTTTTAAGGTGTCGGCCATAGCATCTGGACTATTAAATAATGGATACCCAGTATATCCGCTTTCCGGTCCGGCCAAAGCAGCCTCAAAATTAGTAGAACAGTAATCCCCTTGTTCCAATAACTCTTTGACCGGTTCAAAGAAATTGAACTTATAGGTACCATCTTTTTGCTGACCGGACCAGATCTGGGTGTTATGCATCAAGATATCTCCAGCAGCAGTCAAAGTAACCGTTTCTTTTCTCGGCAACGGTGGAGGTGGGGACTGTTTTGGTTCTTCAACTACTACAGCAGTTGTGGATTGAATACTGCAACCTGCCAACAAGAAAACGACAATCACTATAAGCCAAATTAGGCTTAAATATCTATTTGTCGGTCTATGGCAAAATAATTGTTTGATGAATATTTCCCTCCTTTTGTTGCTTACATACGATACCAATATTTTATCACATACTCTTACGAGGATTATTAGAATACTCATTTTTTCCATGCTCTTTTTCAAGCCTCATTTACTGGTTCCGAACTAAAAAGCTGAGTGAAGTGGCAGCAGTTGCTGCTAAAGAGAAGGAATTTGCAACATTTGGTCTTTTTTCATCATTGTTCCTCTCGTTTTTCCTTTAGTGCCCAGGATCTCAGCAACAGATACCTGTAAAGCATTGGAGAGCCTTAACCACGTGTTCGGAGTTCCCTTTCTCAGCCCCTCTTCTAACTGCTGAATGTATCTAACCCGTACTCCAGATTTCCTGGCTAATTCTATACAGGTATACCCATTAAGCAATCGATATCTTCTTAAGTTTTGCCCTGGATAACCCTGGGCCATTTGAAAAAATTTCATTACATCTCTCCCCATATCCTCAAGATTCTCTTTAGTGTACTTATCTCTCCTTAATGATTTCGATTTGCGAATTAAGAAGGAACAAAAAAGGCGTAGGCAGAATGCTTAAAATAATACTCACTTAACCTACACAATAAATATATTGTAGAATAATTTTCCAATTATGTCTAGAGTTTTATTCAGTAGTTTTTAAATCATCCTCTAAATAATAAACAAATTGTTATCTAATAATTGTTTTGACCATTTTTTTGATTCCTGTTTTTTGGCAACAATAGAACTTAAATAGCCTCTTTGCTCCCGCCTAAATATTTTTAAACTGATTGTGATAATTTGGAGGAGTTTCGTTAATGAATCTTGGTAAAAAAATCAAAGAATTACGGTTGCAGAGAGGACTTAGTGCCAAAGAGCTTTCTGAAACCTCAGGAGTTACTCGTAGTCTGATCAGCGAATTGGAAACAGGTAAACGTTTTTCAACCAGTGTGGATACCATCGCCCGTTTGGCTAAAGCCCTTCATGTCTCCCCTTCTTATTTTTTCGGACCTGAATATCCCTCATCACCAGAAACGATCCGCACAGTGCCTGGAGAAATGCGAGAATTCCTCTTACAAGAAACCAGCCATTCTTATGTCCGCTTGGCTAAGAAAGCCCAGGAATTAGGGCTTCCCCCGGATCTCTTAGAAGAACTGTTTGAATTAATAATCAAAATCCGTTCATCTTCTCCGCATCAACCTTATCGAAAAAGCTAACAGCTTGCCCTTCCCACTGGTTAACAGATTCAATCTAAAACCGAGACAACTTTGCCTCGGTCCTTTAATTTTTCTATACCTATAATTTTTTATAGCGTACCCTATTAGGGCAAACCCATCTAACACTTATGGTATTGCACTTCCACTCCTGGCAGTCTTAATTCGTTTTAGCTGATATTTATTTATGGTCTGCATCAAACGCCGCTGTTCACTTTCAGACACGTTAATAAACTGAATTCCATACTCATTAAAAGTATCTTTTTCAATCTTTCTAATAAGTTTCCCTTGAAAAATAAAAGTTTCACCTTCAAATCTAAAAAATAATCTTAAAACCATCTTGAGCTCGTGAGGCAAATTCAGGTAACTGCTTGTTCTCATACCACCTGCACCTAAATCGGTTATTGCCATCTCAATAAACTTATTTAATTCTACTTCCTTATCGTTAATAGATATGATTTCCACTCTTAAGTCGATTGGGTCATTTAAAGATATCCTGAAAAACTTACGCCTCTCAATCTTTTTCAAATTATCTTTCATTTTGCCCATATTCGAGGTACAACTCCCCTTGTAAAAGTTCTACGCACTTTTATGTAAATTTTGTCCAAGAAATCTTAGTTTATTTGGCTCTTGTTCGGCCAATTGCAGGAATGCCTGGACAACAACCTCATCGTACAATAGCCCAGAGTTATTCTTCAACTCTTCAATGGCCTGTTTTAGCCCCCTGGCCGGTCTATATGGCCTATGTGATGTAATGGCTTCCACGACATCCGCTACGGCAATTATTCTTGCTTCAATAAAGATCTCTTCACCGATAAGTTGACGTGGGTAACCGGAGCCATTAAGTCTTTCATGATGTTGACGGACGATTTCGCCAACCGGTAATTCAAAGGGTATTTGATTCAAGATTTCATGACCTACTTCAGGATGGCTTTTGATGATACCCATCTCCATCTCACTTAGGATACCTGGTTTATTAAGAATATCGCTTGGTACATAAGCCTTGCCTATATCATGCAGGGTTGCCGCAATCTTGATTTGCTCTATTTCATTATTGGAAAATCCCATCTTACCGGCGATCAAAACAGCCAACTCTGCTACCCGGTGCTGATGACCTGCAGTATAAGGATCTCGTTTCTCAGTGAGGGACACTAGTGCATTAACTGTTTCCTTTAACGTTCGTTTTAAATCTTCATAGCTTTCCTGTAAGGCTTTTTCTGCTACTATTCGCTCTGCTATATTACGAACATTAACTATGCATATTCTAGAATGATTCTGGTGAATTAGAGAAATGCTGGTTTCCACATCTACAAGCGATCCATCTTTACAACGATATTGGCAAGTTTCACGTAAAGTCTTCTCTTCGTCAGGTAAAACAGTAAGATAATCTATCTTATCAAGTGAATTTCTTAAAGTAAGATCGCAAATCCTCAGTTGAGTTATTTCCTCCAACGTATACCCGAGGATTGCCAGCACCTGGTGATTTCCATCTTGAATCTGCCTGCTTAGGGGATCAAATACAAGTACTCCATCTGAGGAATTCTGCACCAGTTTTCTATACCTTCCTTCAACTGCTTGCAACTCCAGTTTTTGCTTAGCAAGTTGCTGCTCTAATTCCCTGTTTAGGTTCTTTATCTGCTCCGAAGCATTTAGTTGTTCCGTAATATCCTCTACTAACTTCGTAACTGCACAAACTTCCCCATTTTCATTTTTAATTGGTGAGGCCACTACTCTATAAACCAGGGGAACTCCATTCAATTCAACGTGTTTTATCTCTTTATGGACTTGACCGTCTTTTAATGCTTTTATGGTGGGACAGGAATCGCAAATTCGTGGTTTCTCCGAACCCTGAAAGACAGTATAGCAATAGGGATTTGTCGTGAAATCCACCTTCGGATGCCATTCCTTAATTTTTTCATTTACAGTAATCACTTTCATATCTGGAGAGATAACAGATATCCCCACATTTAAGCTATTCATCAAAGTCTTATATTTCTGTTCAGATAGTCGAAGAGCTTCAAGATGTTCTTCATTAAATAAGTTCATCAGGCTCCTCAGTCTAGAGTTTAATTTATCGGTTTCATTTTTGAGCTCTACATTCATTAATACTAGATTCTTTTGGACTTCTTTGTTGAAACGCAGTTGCTGAACGACCGGAAGATACCCAAATATATAAAGAGTAGGGACTAACCAGACAGGAACTAACAATGAATGAAAGATACTTGCTTGGATAGAATCAGTATGGACAAATATGGTTATAGCCTCAAACAGCATTACGGTGACGATTATAAGTGTAAATCTCTTCGGTGTGCCGACTTTGCTTTTAAACTCCATGTTAATCCATTGACACTCCTTTGCCTAAATTGTATAAAAAAGCCAACCCCAAAGGCTGGCTAACACCTTCGGTAACCCGGCTATCATCACTCATAGTGGAAGACCCGTGGCTTTGCGTCCTCTGCTTTCGCTAGAGTTTGCCCTGAGATCGAAGTTTTTACTTTTTAGATTACTGATTAGGCTGAGGTCTTGGGAAAATATTTATAGAATCTTGAGGAGTGAGAGACCTCAAGACCCTGGATATCAATATTTTGGACTGATTTTGGGCTGGCAGGAATTAAAAAAACGCCAAATACCAGTTAAATGGTATTTGGCGTTACATCAGGCAAACCACAGTTCTCCTTCTGTCTGGCCAAAACGGCATTAAACAATTTAATTCAACATTATCTTACATGCTTACTTACAATTATAGCATATAATTCCACCTTTACAAATTATATTTTGCAATTTTTTCTAAAAGAATTCGGATAATGAAATAAACTATATGTTAACTAACCTCATCATCGCCTTTTTTCTGGCCTAAAACCAGGATAAAAAATGCTTCATCCCGCACAACATCGAAGACGACTAGGCAATGCGAAATTTCTTCACCCAAGATCAAACTAACTTTTTGAATATATTCGTCATGGCTGCATTCCATATAATGTTCTCTCATTGATTTGACCTTGTCGGCTCCATTAAAACTAGCAACCTGTCGTTCAAGCGGTGTGAGGTATTCGTACATCTCTAATATTATTTTACCGGGTAATGAGTACCCTTTGATATTTTTGGGGCCCTTCCCAAGCTTCAACCTTAGAAATTCCGTGGTGAATCTACATAATTCATGTATATTATATTTTGGCATCCCTATGGGTATCATCTCCTCTTTTCTCAGTCACTCTTAAGTTCTAGGAATTTGGCAAGTTCCTTTATAAAAAAACGCCAAACACCAGTTAGAGGTATTTGACGAACTTAAGGGTAACAGAGAGTGTCCTTCATCAGGGCTATACAACTTCAGTAATTTAACATACCTTGCGAGAAGTCCCCTATCCTTTATAGGTGGGGGATGAATCGCGATTCCCAATAATTACCCAAACGAATGTTTCATTTCGCCAAATTACATGGTAAAATTAGGTTAGTGAAGTTCATGATTTCTATAATCATCTTAATCGCATCGCAATAGGATGAAAGAGGTGATATTTTGCACATCGCCTATCATTTTGAAATTCACCCAACTAGTGAACAGCAATGTATTATTTTATACCCTTAAACTTTGCCGCAAACTTTACAACTGGGCTTTATCAGAACGAGAGCGTATATACAAAGAAACAGGTAATGGATTATCTTATCTTACATTGGAACTTGATATCCCGAATCAGAAGAACATAACTAATAAATCTGTCGGAATTGATATGGGCTTGGCTAAAAGTATCCATGATGTAGGGTGGGGTCGCTTCAAGGCATATATCGAGTATAAATCCAACCATAAAGGTAAAATTCTGATACTTGTAACCCTAAAGGAACATCACAAACCTGTTTGTGTGGCGGGCACGCTCCGAAAGACCTGAGTATTCGCATGCATGAGTGTCCTGTTTGTGGCTTGCGACTCCATAGAGACTTAGTGAGCGCCAAATTGATTTTGAAACGCGGACTAATGACCGCTTAGAAATACAGTATGGATTATCGTAGGGCGGGAACCGCCCGAAGTCACGCCTGCAGAAATCGTGTAAGACCTAAAACTAAGGTAGAGGGCAGTGATTGATGAAGCAGGAAACCGTCGCTAAGGTTTTTGCCAAGAAGCCCCCGCTTCTTAGCAAAGCGTAAGCGGGGGTAGTTCACCCCGAGTTCGACAGTACTGAATAAACAAAGGCTAAACCAAATTAGCAGGTAATCGTGCTGTTCTCATCAAGTTTATCCCATTTTGTCCTTATATTATACTTAGATACTAGATACTAGATACCTAGAGATACCTAGATACCTAGAGATAAATTCCAGAATATTCCTGACCTTCAGACAGGAAAAAACGCCAAATACCTATTAAGCGGTATTTGGCGTTACTTTAGGCAAACATTAGTTCTCCTTTAGTCTAGCCAAAAAAACTTAAACGTTTCATCTTTACATCAAATATAATCAAGAAATAATTATACCATAATTTAACTTAGAAATACTATGAGAAGATTTTTTCTAAATCAAATTAATCCAAAAAACCTCTTGGAGCTTTTGCCAAGAGGATGTACCCTTAATAAAAATTGGAGCCGACGATGGGACTCGAACCCGCAACCTGCTGATTACAAATCAGCTGCTCTGCCAATTGAGCTACGTCGGCAAAAACGACTTATTCATCTGTACCTATGGGACTTGCTGAACGATAGAAGCCCAAACCCGCAAAATTGCTAGGTTACAAGCCTGCTCTGCCAATTGAGCTACGTCGGCGTTTGCTGTGACACTTGTACATAATATCATAACCCTAAAAAACTTTCAAGGTTAGTTTTTAATCCAGTTTTTAGGAATTAAACTACAATTTTTATTCAGCTTTAACAAAAAACTTTTAAATAATCAAGGTTCTTCCAGCGAGAATTCTATAGTTACCCCGGAAAACAGAATACTTTTGGGATTAGATACCAATAATAATGGAAAGCCAGAAAAATAATGACAAGCAAGTATTATTGACTATTCCCATTCCTAGTTACAAGGAGGATGCCTAGTGTCCCTTGATACCAACTATAATGACCCGATAAAAACAGAAACTCCGAGTATTCAAAATAGCCCGGAGATAACAATTATCGGCATTCATAATGAAGATCCTAGAGTCTTATACATTCAATTTTCTGTCGGGGATCGCTATTTTATATACCAGCGAAACACCGCCACCAAGGATGAGCATGTACAGGAATTATTTCATGGGACGAAAGACTATAAACGCCCGATGAGTACACAAGATGAACGACTGCTCATCGGAGCGCTTAAGTTTATGCCCTTAATCAGAAAGAAGATGGCAAAATATGCACAGTAGCAAATAATACTCTTTGAACTTACCAATTACTAGATTGCCAATACACTTTGCTCGGACATATATTTTCAGGTGTAGGGAATCCTACAATATAACTCTATCAGGAAATCACTCTTATAAGGGGAGGCTAATTTTTATGTCTAATAAAATCGCCGATAAGACCAAAACAAAGTCTGATCGTGGAAAGAAGTCCCCTTTTAAAAAGCAGACACCACAAAACCAGGCTTAGTGCCTGGTTTTGTGTTTTAACTATTTCGCGCTTTTTCCATTACTTGTGGAGTTACCCCTTGAATCTAAATCCCTCCTGCGTATTCCTAATAAAGAAGAATTTTATATAACTGGTCTTTAGAGAAGTCTTTGCTGGGAGGTAGATACATATGAAGGAGTTGAAATTTAGAGTTTGGGACAAGGTTAAGCAGAAAATGTTCAAACCCCAGGCCA
This sequence comes from Bacillota bacterium, assembly GCA_021849995.1. Lineage (GTDB taxonomy): Bacteria > Bacillota > Desulfitobacteriia > Desulfitobacteriales > Desulfitobacteriaceae > JAJZSC01. The sequence goes on from JAJZSC010000020.1 coordinate 14,432, forward strand.
TAACTTTTGATACCCAAACTTTAGCTCCATTTGCAGTAAGTGTTCCAGGCCGGTCATGGGAACCGGCTGGAAAATTTGAAATCCTTCAATGGACAGGCCTTACAGATAGCAACGGAACTGATGTGTATGAAGCGGATTTTATCAAGCTCTCTTCTACAATGTATAAAGTAATTTGGAATAGTGCTGCGGCAGGATTTTCTCTCATAGAGCTTGGTGACTTTTCACAACGAAGCATCTCTGATGTTTCAACTGGAGATGTTGTCGGAAACCAGTATGAAAATACGGTACTTCTTAGATAAATTAATGATTATTAATATATTTAGATTTTATTAATAACGATACTCTTCTCTTTTCCTAAAGCATGCTAAAATAACAGTAGCATGTTAGTAATCTCTAGGTTATTTGGTTATTTGAATTAGATCTTTAGGAGATGAGAAGGTGCAAAACCTGGAAAGCAGTATTAAAGAAATAATTTATACCCAAGTGGAACAGGCAAAAACTACTACTCGCTTCCGGAAACCAGTTGTCGGGTTTGCCTCAGCTACTGATCCTCTTTTTGATAAGATTAAAGAACTAATTGGCCCACATCACTTGCATCCTACTGAAGTTCTTCCCGAAGCTAAAACGGTTATCGCGTACTTCTTACCTTTTGCCGAAGACATTGTCAATGCCAATCGAAAAGCTGCTTATGTTGCCAGAGAATGGTCTGTAGCTTATATCGAAGGAAACAAGGTTATAAATACAATCAGTGAAGAACTGCAAAAGGAATTAGCTAAGGCTGAAATCCAAGCAGCAACCCAACCGGCAACGCACAACTTTAATGAGCAAGATCTCACCGCAATGTGGTCACACAAAAGTGCAGCCTTTGTTGCAGGTCTAGGTAGATTTGGGCTTAACCGAAT
>JAJZSC010000479.1 GCA_021849995.1 Bacillota bacterium
TGGTGTGAAATTAGCCCATAAGGACGTAAGACTGGGGGTGGAAATGGCGGAAGCCTTTGGATATGATGCAAGATTCTGTAAAATGGCTAAGAAATACTACGAAGATGCAATTGAGCAAGGATATGGGGATGAAGACTGCAATGCTGTTTACAAAGTAATTTAATTAGCGGCAATAACAGTTGGGTTTATAAAACATTCAAAACCAAGGAAAAACATAATTTTTGTCGAAATCTATTATAACAAAATGTAATAGATAAAATTAAAAGTTATAGAGGAGGATTTCTATGAAAAAAAGAATATTCCTAGTTAGTGTTGCGTTATTATTGAGCTTGTCATTGGTTATTACGGGTTGTGGTTCCCAAACATCTGCTGCGAAACCGGAAGACAAGAAAATCGTCATGAAATATACCCATGGTTTGCCTGAGACAGATCCTCATCATTGGACCGCGCTAAAATTTAAAGAGCTTGTAGAAAAATACTCAAACGGCAAAGTAGAAGTAAAAATCTTTCCAGGGGGACAATTGGGAAGCGAACAAAGAGGCTTTCAAGATGTCCAAAATAATGTTGTACAAGCTACTTCTTTAGCGATTAATAATGCTACGGTATACACGCCATCTATGGGTATGTTTGATTTGCCTTATATCTTTAAAAGCAGAAATGAGGTCTATAAAGTTATCGACGGACTTTGGAATGATTCTGCTGCCAAGATGGTTAAAGAATCAGGCAACTATCCAATCATCTGGTTTGAGCAGGGATTCCGTGTAGTTTCAAACTCGAAAAAAGAAGTCAAACAAATGTCAGACCTGAAAGGATTAAAGATCCGTGTACCACAGAATCCTTTAATGCTAGGGGCGTTTAAGTCCTGGGGAGCTGAGGCAACTCCGATTTCTTGGGATGAGACATTTAACGCTCTTCAACAAAAAGTTGTGGATGGGCAAGAAAACCCTTATCCCATTATTAACTCTTCTAAATTCTATGAAGTACAAAAATATATTACTGATATCCATTATAAAATTTGGATAGGAACTGTTGTTGTTAATGACAAATGGCTGCAAAGTTTGCCTGCCGATGTACGTGATGCCATCATCAAAGCAGGAAAAGAAGCATCTTTAGCTGAGAGGGATTATATTGTAAAAGTTGAAAACGAAGCCATGGATAACCTTAAGGCCAAGGGAATGGTCTTCTCTGGCACACCTGTTGATGAGGATGTTTGGATGAAAAATGCTATGTCCATTTGGCCTGACTATTATGACAAGATTGGCGGAACAGAACTACTTGATAAAGCTATGAAGATCTTAGGTCGCGAACTCCCTAAAAAGTAAATTCTAAGTATCAGAATTCAACTGGGAGTAATTTAGTTACTCCCAGTTGATCCCCTTAGTAAGAAAAAAATTAAATGAAGGTCTGATCATACTACGAGTTCTTAACAAAATGGGGGTAAGTAAATGAAATCTAAATTAAAATCATTTATTGATAATTTTGAGGATATTACTAGTGGCGTCTTCCTGGCTGGTGTAGTTGTCTTATTGTTTATTCAGGTAGTCATGAGATATGTTTTTGGTAAATCATTGGCATGGACCGAAGAACTTTCACGCTATTTCTTCCTTTATATGGTTTACTTGAGTACATCTTTAGCTGCTAAACAAAGGACACATATTAGAGTAACGGCTCAGTTTAAGATTTTTCCTCATAAATTTAAAAAGTACTTTATTTTGTTTGCTGACGTTATTTGGATTGCCTTATGTGCGGTATTCTCCTATCAAGGATTTAAATTAGTTGCTGGTATGGCTAATAAACCTCTCATCTCGCCTGTGCTGAATTTGAATTTGAAGTGGGTATTCCTTATCATTCCTATTTCCTTCATGCTGCAAGTTATACGGGTAATTCAAGCTGATTATTTGGCCTTAAAGAATAACCTAGAACTCATTGTTGAAGAAGGGGAGGGTGTAGAGAATGTCTCTTGATGTAATGGTTTGGCTTATACTATTTGCCCTGTTGTTACTTGGAGTTCCTGTTTTCGCCGCTTTGGGTACGGCAACTTTGGTTGCCTTGACAATGTCAGATATTCCTCTCTCCATTATCCCTTTGGATCTATATAAGGTTTCAGAGATGTTTCCCTTAATTGCTGTCCCTGCTTTTATTTTAGCTGGTTCTATAATGGATCGTGGAGGTCTGGCTAAGCAGATAGTTGATGTAGCATCTATTTTTGTTGGTCGTATGCGTGGAGGATATGCCATAGTTACCATTATTGGGTGTATGTTTTTTGCAGCAATGATCGGTTCTGGTCCTGGAACTGTGGCAGCTATGGGTTCCTTAATGATACCTTCAATGGTTAGACAAGGGTATAGCAAGGATTATGCGTCTGGTGTATGTTGTACAGGCGGTACTCTGGGTATTTTGATACCTCCCAGTAATCCTATGATTGTGTATGGTGTTATCGCTAATGTGTCTATTTCCGGACTTTTTATGGCTGGTTTTGTTCCGGGATTTTTAGTAAGCTTTGCCTTGATGCTAACTGCCTATATTTATGCCCGAAAAAATGGTTATAAAGGTTCTGATAAAGTTTACACGCTTAAGGAAGTAGGTTCCATATTTAAGACTAGTTTTTGGGCTTTAATGGCACCGGTAGTTATATTGGGTGGAATATATGCCGGGATATTTACTCCTGTTGAAGCATCTATTATTGCAGTAGTATATTCTTTGTTTGTTGGTACGGTAATAAACAAGAAAATTAATTTTAAAACACTAATTGAGTGTTTTCGAATGAC
>JAJZSC010000021.1:0-1708 GCA_021849995.1 Bacillota bacterium
TTCCGATCTCATCAGCGAAGACCCCGCTGTTAATAGGCTTTCCGGTTACCGGGTCAGTCCATGTCGACCCTTTGGGCTGCACAATCAAAGCCCCAAACAGGCCATGGACGTTGGATCCAAATTCACTGGCCAGAGGATTGCCCAAGTCTGAAAAGAAGTTGATACCCTCCCGTATGACATGCCATCTGTAGATCTGTTTACCTCCCGGAGGACAGGGAGGCGCGGTGGAATCCCGATTGCACCCTACAAAAGCGCCGTCTGAAGTCTCCACGTTATATTCTGCCCGCTGGATATGTATGGAAGTATTGAAGGGAAGTTTGTTTTCAAACAGGATCTCGATGTCATCTTCTACATTGGCCCTGATCACCAAAGGCTGGACAAGCTCCACTGGGGTAAAAGGATTGCGGGCCACTTCTTCTTTAACCCGTTTTTCGTTCTCTTTCAAGACATACATTATGCCGTCGGGGTCGTGTTCCCCGAAGTTATTAATCACAATACGGATGGAAATAGCCACAATATGGTAACGCCTTATCAACGATCATCCCCTCACTTTATTTTATTTCAGGAATACGATTTACTCCATCTTCAATAAAAAATACCTCCACTATATCCAAATGAAGACGTAAAATCTTTCCTTCCAATTCTGTGATTTGGGTGGTTTCAACAGCAATAAATAGAAAATCATGTGCCATTTTCTCGATAACACCTACAATCATAAAGGGAAATTCTGTTATTAATAAAAAGACCCGCCTTCCTACAGAGTCTTTAAAAGTTTGGGTTAAGGCTTCCTGCCGGAGGTCGTTAATTTCACTGCGCTGCAAATCCGACTGCTGCCCACTAACCATCATCATCAAAATCACCTCAAAACTTTATGATATCGGGAAACGAGTTTCGCAATTGAAGGGTGTAAAACTGGAAATATGCTCAATAGCGAAGCTCAAAGGGGTTGGGAACTTAAAGAAGGGGGCATTGGTCATCTTGATAATAACAGGATTCAAGGTTATATGACCGCCTTCTACTTCGACTAATGTACCACAGAAAATAGGCCGGAAAGTTTGCCCAAGGATATTTAGCTGTTCGGATGTAGAAACAAGGAGGATTTCTTGACCAAGAAGCTCAGTAAAAACCTCATTACCGGGGATTTTGGTCTTACTTTGGGAAGAATATCTCTGTTTTGGTTCCGGGTAATTAGTGGTAAGTAAAGTTGGCTCTTGCCGGGGAATAAAGTTTACTTTTCTCTCTATTTTGGTTACGACAACTTTGGGGACTCTTTGGCTTCTCTTTATTTTACGGTTCATTTGATGTTATCAACTCCTTTATTCTTTTTTATGGCATTATATGCAGATAAAATGTAATAGGTTTATGGCCCAACAAAAAAAGACTGTAGTACTCACAGTCTTTTTTTATAACTTAAACGTCTAAACCAATGTGCCACAAATTTACTTATTTACAAGTGAATAGATGTCTGCTTTCGTTGTTTACGTTAAAAGCCCTTAGGCAGAAATTTGTCAGTTAATCGTAATATGGACTTCCTTGCCAAGGCTGCGGGCGATTTTAGTGACAAAATCCAACGAAGGGTTGTAGGCACCGCTTTCAAAACGGGATATGTTGGATTTTTGTGTCCCGACACGCAGGGCAAGCTCTTCCTGAGTAATGTTTAGCTGATTCCGAACATCAATGATTTGTGCGATCAACTCATAACGAGGTT
>JAJZSC010000021.1:1718-15062 GCA_021849995.1 Bacillota bacterium
TCGTCCTTCATCAACCTTGATTTAATATCTTCAAATTTCACTCCTGCTTTACTCATCTTGACACCTTCTTTCATAATCTAATTTATAGCTTAATGCTTTTTCAAGCTCTCGTTCGGGTGTTTTATTGGTTCTTTACAAAGCCATGCAGCAGTACAAAGGTATTTTTTTTATATAGAAAGTAAAATATTCTCGTAATATCGGATGAAAACTTCACCCGTAGCTCAAACAATCCTTTATAGCGTTCGCCTTGATCGCGGTTGAAAAGGGTTCGCGGATATTGATGCCCAGCTTCTTAAGCAGCAATATGTCGCTGTATGCTTTGGCGCGCAGCTTTGGATTCAGCAACAGCAAAAAATCTTCAACAGGGATTTCACCGTTTTCCTTTTGGTAGAATTCTATTTCCCAATCCAATCCGCCGCCTCCCTTAATATTATATGCCTGTTATGATAATTTATGTTATCATATATGATAACATCTGTCAATGAATATTCACAACCTTTTTAACGTTAGCATATGTGCCGCATAGTTTCTAAAATCAAACGATCTGCTTGTTCTTCATTTGAATAACAGTTGCCGTGCTTCTATTCGACACTACTTCCCGAAGCACAAAAGAGCCGGATGGCTCCAAGGGCGGCAGCATAAACGGTTTGCCGGTTAAGCAAACACCATAGGAATCTCACCTCTCCGTGGTTCTCACCGAGCCGCCCCCATTGCGATGTCTGTGGCTGGGCGGAAGTAGCTTTAACACTGACCATTTCATTGCGATACGGTCTACCACAGACCGTTTTATAACCGGGCGTTCTCGCTCGTCACCTTCGATGCCATCGGTTCGACGGATGTCTGTCACCCATCCGCAGGCAGTCCTCGCGCGCCCGTCAATGTCGCTGCCGCTTTTCACACGGCTGGTCAGCTCATGTATTGATGCTGCCGGATATGTAATTTTCAAGGAACAAGAGGGAGAATAGAAAAACCCCCTCACTTACTTCCACGTTGAGTGAGGGGGTTGCACGGAAAAATTTTTACTTTTCCAAAAGTTTTTTTAATTTGCCAAGGATCTTGACCTTTCTGTCATGGATGGTCATATAGGGAATACCTGTTTCCACCGATACCTGTCGTTCGCTCTTTCCCTTGAAAAACAGTTCCTCAATCAGATCCTGTTCCTCCGGGGCAAGCAGCTTTAAGCTGTCCAGCATTTTCTCAATCATAACGGCCTTGACCGCGGCATCCTCCACATCGCTCAAATCGGGGTATTTTTCCCGATAGTTTGTCCTCTTTCTGAATTTAGCCATAGGGCTTGTCCTCCATTTCGTGATTTTTCAAATCCGGAAATGAAGAACAAGCGGAGGGGAACGGCAACGTGCCTGATTCGACGGCTTTTTACAATAAAAGGAAAGTAATGGCTCGATGGTCGGAGTGGCAGTTTTTTTGTCGAAAAGAAAAAGCCAGCACTTTGCCTATGGCAAAATACTGGCTTTTTGTAATATTGAGTTGGTGGAGGGTCGTATGTACGAAGTGCGCCTTCTTTATCTCGACCTCCCAATGGAGCGGAAACAGGTAATCATAAGGGTACCCCTTTCACCAGGAGCGTGGCGAAAGCCCTGCATCTGATACCCCAAAAACATCCGTCAAAAGCCACAAATGTGCAAAAGCCTGCCCTTTAAAAAAGGGCAGGCTATGCGTGACTTCCGACAGCCAGGCTATCATAACGCTTTTTGAAGCGTCTCAGACCCTGCGGCTTTGCGTCCCCACCTTTAGGTGGGTTTGCCCTTGGCTTTGATATTCTATTTTTTAGTAATACTCACGATCCTTACATAAAGATTGATGCTGCTACGGCTAACTTCTCCTTTCTTACACCTTTTCGTCCATTTCATTTGATATTAGTAGAAAGAATGTCAGTCATTTGCTCGCCATCCAATAATGGTGAAATTGCCTTTGGTATGCTCATCCACCTTGTTAATCCACTCGATTTCATTGCTTGCCTTTGCAACCTGCATTTGATTTCGGCAAGCGGAAAATACACCTCACCATACTGTTCATTCTTCTTTATACAAGGTTTCATCCTGCTTATAAGGTATACCGAGATTTAAGGCCATTTCCGCTTTAGCAAGCTCCCTGCCAAGATAGGCGGCATGGTCAAGACGGGAAAGTAATCCACGCTTTATAACTGTATTTGCAATATCTTCAGCGCTTTCGCCTCTAATTACTTCGCTGATAACACCTTCTTCTATATAGTGCTCGCAAATAATACCGTTAGCATCCCTATCTAAAAGCAGCAGGAAAAAGCCTTCGGGATCGCGAGTCCATTCCCGGTTACTCCGAGGTAACGCCTCAACAACTTTCGGCATTCGTACTCTTGGCGGAAGGATTGGAGCCACCTCTTTTGGTTTATCCATATATGCTTTGACAACTTCGGCAAGCCTTACAGTATCCTGAGTCCCAATTTCGTCTATCACGGTTATATGCTTGCGGAATGCTTCTATTTCATCGGCAGAGATATTCTTAAGTATCGGCCGGGGGCCTACCGCACCAATAATGCGGTTATCTTGATCCACTCCGTTACCTTTGAGGGACAAAATAGCCTGACCAGCCTTATGTCCGCGAGAATCTTTCCCGCAAAGAATAAGATAGCCGATATTAGGATTAGCCGATAGATTCCGTATCACACGTTCAACACCTAGGTTTTCCGTAGAAAGTGTACCAATAATGGCCACATACTCTAATAACCCCGTTGCCTTTAGTTCATTTGGGAGATCCGTGTCTACCAATGTACAGATGGCCATCGAAGCTTCAGGATTCCCTATGATATAATCGCCTTCAACGACAGGCCATTTTTCTATTGTCTTAGGCTGCGGGTTGAATGGCTTGCACGCATCCCCACAGCCGCAGGAGGAAGTTTCTATCGATTCAGCATTAGGTGCCTTGGTAGTACCGTCACCCTTTAGGCGCGCACTAAATCGGTTATATGGACTTATGGGAAGGCATTCTTCGCATCCATAACAGGCGTGACGCTCCTTGTTTCCTTCCGTTAGCCAACGCTTCATATCTTCCTGTGCTGACTTAGACTCTTGTGTATCAATTTTTTCAAGGTCGCCTTTTACCCCTTCTACAACATCTAAGAAACATTCACATGCTCTACATTTTTTTACCTGCCTTACGTTATCCAGTTCTTGACGAACCTCTATAATCATTTCATTAAAATCTTCCATTTGCATAAGCTCCTTTCATAAGCTAAGGATAAAGCAGGTATGCATTGCTAAATATCAAATGTTCCTACCCGCATTTTGGCTTTAGCCTTGCTTTACCTTTAATAGGCGCACACCGTTTGCTATGATTACGAGAGCGCTTGCCTCATTGATTATTAGTCCTGTAGTTAGTGGCATCCAGCCTAATAATGCAGAAATGACTAAGAATACTACTAATGCTAATGAGAATGCAATGTTTTGTTTTATTATAGAAACGGTCTTTCTACTAATTTTGACCATATACACAAGCTGGTCTAAGTCATCCGCCATTAATGCGATATCCGCTGTTTCCAATGCTACATCGGTACCCGCAACTCCCATTGATACACCTACATCAGCCTGAGCAAGAGCCGGAGCGTCATTTACGCCATCACCAACCATAGCAACAGTACGATGACCTTCTTGCAATGCTTTAATCGCACTGATCTTATCCTCAGGCAGAAGTTCTGCTTTTACTTCATCAACACCTATTCCGCGGCCTATAGCCTCTCCTGTAACCTTATTGTCGCCGGTAAGCATAACAATCTTTTTTATACCAAGTTCTTTTAACTTAGAAATTGCCTTTCTCGCATTTTCTTTAGGCTGGTCAGATACCGCAATCATACCAAGAATCTGCTTTGAATTGCCTACTAAAATTACAGTTTTACCTTCGTCTTGCAGGCTTTCAATTTGTTTTATATGACCCTCTACCGAAACACCAATTTCCTTAAATAGACGAGGATTGCCAATATAGTATTGTTCTCCATCTATCATTCCTTTAGCTCCGCGGCCTGTAATTGACATAAACTCGTCAATTGTTTCAATCTCCAATCCTTTTTCCGATATTAATTTAAGGATTGCATCAGCCAAAGGATGCTCAGAACGTACTTCCAAAGTTCCAGCTATCTTTAAAAGCTTTTCATCAGAAATACTTCCTAAAGCTACTAGATCAGTTACAGTAGGCTTTCCTGTAGTTAAAGTACCAGTCTTATCAAAAGCAACTACTTGAACCTTCCCAGCAGTTTCCATGTGAATGCCGCCCTTAACTAAAACACCATTCTTTGCAGCATTACCAACCCCTGCTACAATGGCAATTGGCACTGAAAGAACCAGAGAGCATGAACATGAAACAACTAATACCACTAAAGCTCTATATAACCATGCATCAAAAGGCTGCCCGAAGAATACCGGTGGTACCACAGCCATTATTATTGCAAGTACAAACATAAATGGTGTATAAATTGCGCCAAATCTCTCGCTAAAATTTTGTGCATCACCTTTCTTCATCTGTGCATTCTCTACAAGTTCTACAATCTTTGAAAGAGTTGAATCCTCTGCAAGCTTTGTCACTTTTATTTCAAGTGCTCCTCTGCCATTTAAGGTTGCTGCATAAACTTCATCACCTGCATGCTTCTCAACAGGAATTGACTCACCTGTAATGGAAGACTGGTCAATAGCTGATGTTCCAGAAACTACAACTCCGTCGACTGAGACTTTTTCACCGGGTCTTACTAAAACTATTTCATTAATATTGACTTGCTCTATAGGGACACGTAGTTCCTTGCCATTTCGAAGAACTGTTGCTTCCTGTGGAGCTAATGAGATTAGCGCTTGAATAGCGCCACGCGCCTTATCTACTGCATAAGAGTCAAGCACTTCCCCTAGTGAAAATATAACTACAAGCAGAGAAGCTTCTTCCCAAAGTCCTAAATAAATTGCACCTATTGCACCAACAACCAGTAAAGTATTAATTGTTAAGCGGCCATGCTTGAGAGACGACAAGCCCTTTTTTGCTGGGAAAATGCCACCAATTATAACTGCGGCACCGTAAAGCACCTTTGCCCAAGTTTCAGGTAATCCTATGTGGGTCAATTCAGCAATTAAAGTTAAAACTGTAATCACAGCAGATATTGCAAATAAAATGTTATTAGCCTCCTTCCACCACGGAGTTATCGAAGGAGCTACTTTTGCATTCTTTGCATACTCTGAGGGAACCTCTACATTTTCTGAAGGAGCTGCCTTTGCATTCTCTACATTCTCTGTTTTCACTGATGTTACTGGATGACCAATCTTACTTAAAATATTGCTAATCTGCTCTAATGATGTATCGTTGCTATTATAAACAACCTTCACCTTTTGAGCATTGAAATTGACTTCTGTACTTTGTACACCTGGCATAGATGAAACTGCCTTCTGAACATCCTTAGCACAATCCGGGCAGTCCAGGCCTTTAACTTTTAGTGTGCTTGTTATCATTGGCGAACCACTAATTGTCTTACTCATAATATCCCTCCTAGAATATTTGTTGGTTTTGTATATCAATTTTTTTTGATATTAAATGCAAAAAGGCTAACTCATAAGTTTTTCAAATTTTTCCAAAATGTTTTTATCGGTCAAACTATAGTGCCTCCAATTTGCGATTACTTCTCTATTAATTAATCCAGCATCAAGTAATATTTTAAGGTGATATGAGACCTTCGATTGGCTTAAATCCAATAACTCTTGAAACTCGCAGGTACAAATATCCTCATGCTGTTTTAAAAGATAAAGAATTTGAAGACGGATAGGGTCGCTTAAAGCATTGGCAACACTTACCATCTCATTCAATTTATCAGAACCTAAAAGGTCAACATCTTTTTTAAATATTCTCGGCTGATCCGAAATATATTTGCATTCTGCCATTTTCTTTCCTCCTAACCTATATCAATTTTTTTTGATATTGTCTAAGAATATTATAAAACTACTGATTTCCTTTGTCAATACTTATATCAATTTTTTTTGATATTGCTCGAGATTATTCTATTGCCTAATAATCTCTTTTGTCAATATTATTTGCTTTACTATATACCATCTATATCTTAGACGGAAGAAGATTGGGGTTGTATGGTAAATTAAGGTAATTTTTTCGAATTCCCTCGAAAGGAAAAAGTTTAGCCGACGTAATCCACGCCGGCTCCCCAATGTTTTATATTTAGCTAACGACTAACTCCTACTACCTGGCTTGACCACTGGTAAGCCTTGTTGACAAAGGGGACACTCTTCCGGTTCATAAGAAACTACTTCCATGCTCAAGACTGCCTTAGTGGGCACCCCGAAATCAACCTGGCCGTTGCTCCGGTCTACCAGGACACCGACTCCTATGACTTGGCCTCCTTTTTCTTTGACCACATTAATAACCTCAACTACAGAGCCGCCGGTGGTTACCACGTCTTCCACTACCAGCACTTTCTGGCCAGGTTCGATGGAGAAATTGCGTCGAAGGGTCATAGCTCCGTTCTCCCGTTCGGTGAAAATGGTCTTAACCCCCAATTGGCTGCCTACTTCATAAGCCACCACGATTCCGCCCATGGCCGGGCCGATAACTACATCCACCTGCTGCTCTCGGAAGGTATCGGCGATTTCCTTACAGAGTTTGGCGGTCTGGTCGGGGTACTGGAGAACCTGGGCACATTGCATATAGCGGTTGCTGTGACGGCCTGAGGTGAGACGGAAGTGGCCTTCCAGCAAAGCGTTGGACTGGCGGAAAATATCCAGAACTTCTTCTTTACTCAACATCACGGAGTCCCTCCTCTATTTCGGCAACTATTTTCTCTGCGGCTTCCCGGGGATCGGGGGCATGGGTGATGGGACGGCCCACCACGATGTAAGTGGCCCCGGCAGCAATAGCTTCCCTGGGGGTCATGATGCGTTTCTGGTCATTGGCGGCGGCCCAAGCAGGGCGGATACCGGGGATGACCAGGTTAAAATCCTTACCACAGGCCTGGCGGATGGCTTTCACTTCCTGGGGAGATGCCACAACCCCATCCAGACCAGCCTCCTGGGCCAGCTTAGCCCACTTTACCACCTGTTCCTCAACAAGGCCTTGGATACCAACTTCCTGATTCAAGGTGTCCCGGTCAATGCTGGTGAGCACCGTTACCCCGATGACCAGGGGTTTGGCAATGTTTATTTCGGCAGCTTTTTGCCCGGTAGCAGCCACTGCTTCAGCCATCATCTTCTTGCCCCCGGCGGTGTGGACATTGTACATAAATACTCCGTGACCGGTCATGACCTTACCCGCCTGGGCCACGGTGTTGGGGATGTCGTGGAACTTCAGGTCGGCGAAGACCTTACCTCCCCCGGCTTGGATGCGGCGTACCACTTCGGGACCCTCGCTGTTGTATAACTGCATTCCTACTTTAAAGACCCCAACCAGGTCGTGAAGTTTCTCCACCAGAGCCTCGGCCTGTGCCATGGTATCCACGTCCAGGGCCAGGATTAAACGGTCTTTTGGTTGCATCTATTGTCACCTCGTATTGTTTGGTTAAACCCTAATCCCCATTATAAATCCCCGGCCAGGGCTTGTCAAAAGTTTCCCTTCCTCCTTTGGCAACCTTTCAAGGTTTTCACGGCCTTCTTGCAAGGTCAGGATTCCAAGGGCAGATGTTTTCACAACCGGCGGCTCCCACAGTCAGGCGGCCCAAACCATTATGCCTAAAGCCGCCAAACTGACCCAGAAGATAACCCTGCCCTCCGTTAAACCAATTCCTTTGTTACTTTCCCCCATAATATTAGCCTCCTTCCCGGTCGGCCAGCCGACCGATATGTTTATTAATAAAAGGAACCTTGGCAAGGTTCCTTCTAAACCTTATTTGCAAAAAGCTTAGCCAAAACAGGGCTCACCCTGGCCGGATTAACGGCTTCCGGCTCCACCAGCCACTGAAGGCAAAGACCGTCCAGGGCCGCAATGATCAAAGTGGATACTTCCTCAGGTTGACAATAACCCTGTGCCCGGAAGAAGGCCGTCCCCCATTCCCGCCACTCTCGGTACTTTTGTCGGAACCGTTCCCGGAGGCCCGGGTTGCGGAAACTTTCCTGGAGCAGATGAAAATAGATGTGGATTAATTCTTGTTGATCAACCATGGCTTCCAAAAACCCGCAGGTCAGTTGAGCTAGGTCAGTGTCTTCGTTTAATGCGCTGAATCCGTTAATCATTGCCCCAATGCCCTCGTCTAAGACCTCGAAAACCAGGGCTTCTTTGCTTTGGTAGTAATAATACAAGGTACCTTTGGCTACCCCCGCTTCCCGGGCAATGTCCCCCAGGGTGGCTTGGTGAATACCCTTTAGGGCAAAGACCTTTCTGGCCGCCAAAATGATTTTCTCCCTGTTGTTATCCATAAACCGCCCCCCGGTCGGCCCAGCCGACCGACTATTATGGTTTTATTTTTATCTACCGATTATTTATTGTCAAGCTGTCTTAAATTCCACATAGAAAGTGGTTCCCATGGGACCTGTTTTGACATCAATGGTTGCATTATGGCGAGTAGCCACACTGAAACAAACAGATAAACCTAGGCCAGTGCCATGGTCTTTAGTTGTAAAAAAGGGCAAACCTAACTTGTCAAGATTTTCCTCTTTGATACCGCAGCCTTCATCTTGAACCTCTAAAGTAATACCCGATGGGGTTGTATAAGTTTTGATGGTTAATGTACCACCAGGTGGCATGGCTTCTAAACCATTCAAGGTCAGATTAAGAACAAGTTGGCGAATTTCTTCTTCGTCCAATAAAAGTTTAGGGCAATCAGCCAGTTCACATATTACCCTTTTATCGAATACCATGGCTTCCGCACTTATCAAGGGATAAATATTATTAATGATGTTATTTAAATCTTTTTCTTCTTGAAAAGTCTGCTTATTTTTAGCCAGAGTTAAAAACTCAGTGATAATACTATTAGCTCGGTTCAATTCTCCTACCATTAGGTCAATATGCTCATTAGTAAGTTGACCTCCTTTGGTTTTAGCCATTTGCAAAAATCCCCTAACAGTGGTCATAGGATTACGAATTTCGTGGGCTATTCCAGCTGCCATCTCACCAATCAAATACAAACGATCCAACCGGCGCATTTCTTTTTCCATTACAGCCATTTCCGTTATATCTAGAACCATTGCTAATATACAACATTCACCGTTTATCTCAATGAATTCAGATGAAAGTAAGCCTTCGCGCAACTCTCCCCCTTTGGTAATATAGCTTATCCGGGCATTATTGATAAGTTCGTCCTGCGGCAGTTGAAAATCTTCATTTTCTGCGAATAGGTATAAATTTATTCTTTGATTAATGACCTCTTCATAACCATATCCGGTATATTTTAACCAACTTTGGTTTACATCAAGATAACGACCATCTTTACGAGAGGTAATGGAGATGAGGGTCGGGCTAAAATCGAATATTTTTCTAAACCTCTTTTCAGAAGCAATTCGCAGTTCATCTGCAAGAATCTTTAATTGTTGGTGAGCCTTATGAATTTCTATACTATGTTCTTTCAACTGCTCACACTGAAACTTAATTTGTTCATTTTTCTGATGGATTTTAACAAAACCTTCGACCTTTGCCTTCAAAGTAGCTGGACGAAAAGGTTTAAAGATATAATCAATAGCTCCCACATCATAGCCATAAAGAACATGTTCCGGGGCCTGACTAATTGCTGTAATGAATATTATGGGTATGTCTTTGGACTTTTCCCTTGATTTTATTAATTTAGCTGTTTCAAACCCGTTCATACCCGGCATTTGAACATCTAATAGAATCAATGCAAAATCGTGGTACAAAACCTTACGTAAAGCTTCTTCACCCGAAGTTGCTTTAATCAAATTATAATTACTGGAATTTAATACAGCTTCTAAAGCCAATAAGTTTTCAGGATGATCATCCACTAGTAAAATATTTATCTCCTGGTTACTAAAGATGCCATTGACTTTTAAAATACTTGCCTGTACGTTGTTCTTCATATCCAAACCCCTCGGTAACTAAACCTTTTTATGGCTTATTATTTTACTTTGAGATAAAGTTTATGGTCTGAGTCTAATTCCTTGTAAAACTCGGCAAAGTTAGAAAATCGAAGGGTCTCACGGTTACCCAAACCCAAAAAACCACCCTGAGCCAAGCTTTCATAAAATAATTGGTGTACCCGATTCTGTAGTGTTAGATCAAAATAAATCATGACATTTCTACAAAATATTACTTGAAATTCGTTAAAGGAACAGTCGGTTACTAAATTATGTTGGGCAAAAACCAGATGTTTTAGTAAGTCTGCGTTAAATACTACTTGATCATTTTTGACTGTGTAATATTCAGAAAAGGCTCTTTTACCACCTGATTGAAGGTAGTTTGTGGTATAACCTTGCATGCGTTGGAGAGGGAATATTCCTTTTTCAGCCTCACGTAGTACTTTATCGTTGATGTCGGTGGCCCAAAGGGTGGACTTATGGAGTAATCCTTCTTCATGTAACAAAATGGCCATGGAGTAAACTTCTTCACCGGTGGAACAACCTGCATGCCAGATTCGGAGATTGGGCAAAGTTCTTAATGCCGGAACCGCAATTTCTCTAAAGACTTTGAAACTTCCAGGATCACGAAACATTTCGGTGATATTAATGGAGAAATCGTATAGCAGCCTTTCTAAGCAGCTTGAATCATGCAAGACTTTCTCCTGTAAACCTGAAATGGTTAGTAATTTTTCTGCACGCAACCGATGTTTAATTCGCCTTCTAATGGATGAAAAGGCATAGTTGCGGAAATCAAAACCATAATAGCGATAAATCGCTTCCAAAAGCATAGTAATTTCAATCTTTTCCAGTTCACAACAATCCGATTCTCGTTGTTCCAAGCTAACGCATCCCATCTATTTATATAACCACACATGCATTAAAGAAATCAACTGCTCCAGATTTATCGGTTTACTGATATAATCACTTGCACCTGCTTCAATACATTTTTCACGATCAAACTTCATAGCCTTTGCGGTGATGGCAATAATAGGTAGTTCTTGATACTCCGGCATTCTGCGTAAGGTTCTTATTGTCTCATAGCCGTCCATCACGGGCATCATGATATCCATCAGAATCAGTTCTACATCAGGATTAGATTGTAATACTTCTAAGCATTCTTGACCATTTTCGGCGTGAATAATCTTAAGACCAAAATTCTCAAGAGCAGTGGTAAGGGCGAAGATATTTCGAAAATCGTCATCAACTAATAGAAGCTTGCGATCGACTAATAAAGATTTTTGCTTATCGTCTAGCTCAAAGGATTCAACTTCGTCAATCTCTTGACCTATGTTGTTGACAACAATTCCTTGATTAGTTGCTATCATATCACCGGTATCGTCAAGAAGGTAACCAAAATCCGTCATTATACTTTGGGTTGCCGCCGCAACGTCTACTGTCAAATCCTGATGGTAATATGTTGGTAAATATAAAGTAAAGGTACTTCCCCGGCCTTCTATACTGATCAAGTCTATATAACCGCCTAGCTTATTGGCCAGTTCTCGACTTATGGATAGTCCTAAACCTGTGCCGCCAAATTTTCTGCTAGTGGTCCCATCCCCTTGATGGAAAGCTTCAAATATGAGGGCTTTCTTTTCCTCGGCAATGCCAATACCCGTATCTTGCACCGAGAAGGTGATCATATTATCTAAGGTGCGATTAATGGTAACAGCCACGCTTCCTTGATGGGTGAATTTAATAGCGTTAGATAGTAAATTTTTCAGAATCTGTTTGACCCGGTGAGCATCTGTATAGATAGCAAAGGGCAAATTGGTTGCCAAATCAACATTAAGTTTAAGATCCTTACTTTGGGCTAACTCCGTGAATTGGGTTTCTGCAAATTTTTTGAACTCCGATAGTTGAACTTCTTCCGGAACTATCTCCATTTTACCAGATTCAACTTTGGAGAGATCTAAAATATCATTTATTAGCACTAGTAGGTCATTGCCTGCAGAATGAATTGTTTGGGCAAATTCCACCTGCTTTGCAGTCAAGTTGCCTTCATCATTTTGAGCCAACAACTGGGTTAAAATTAGTAAACTATTTAAAGGGGTACGCAATTCATGAGACATATTGGCCAGAAATTCCGATTTATAATTAGATGTAATCGCCAATTGATGCGCCTTCTCTTCTACTTCATCCTTCATATGTTCTAATTCTTTAGCCTTTTGTTGGGATTGTTCATACTGTTCAGCTAATTTATCATTTATAGTGGTTAGCTCCTCCTGCTGCAACCTTAATTCCTCAGATTGGATTTGCAACTCTTCGGTTAAGGCCTGTGATTCTTTTAATAAGCGCTCTACTTCCATTTGACCTTTGATGCGATTTATAGCAATTCCAATATTATTGACTAGCTCCATGAGGAATTTTTTCTTTAACTCAGTTAACGGCTGTAAAGAAGCTAATTCAATTACTCCCAACACATCATCTTCAAAGGAAATTGGTAAAATTACCAGACTGTGGGCCGGCGCCTGGCCTAATCCGGAGGTTATTTTAATATAATTTTCCGGGAGCAGATCCAAATAAATAATCTTATTCTCCTGGGCGCTTTGACCTACTAGACCCTCCCCTAGTCTAAAATTTTCAGCTCCCACCACTTGGGGCCCACCGGCATAATGAGCATAATTTTTGAGATTGATCCCATTATTTTCTACTACTTTAAAATAAAAGGCCCCATAACTAGCGCCAACTCTTTGAGCTAACTGGTTAATGGTTTTTTGGCAGATATCTGAAAGAGAATATACCCCTTGATAAATATTTATGACTTCATTGATATTGGTTTTTAACCAATTTTGTTCCTCCAGCACACCTAGAACTTCCCGTTCCCGTTGAGCTTTTTCTTCTAGAGCCTGAGCCATTTCATTAAAGGACTCTGCGATCTCACCCAATTCATCTCTATTTTTTACTTCAATCCGCGGTAGAGTATCACCGCTAATATAAGCAACACCACTCATAACCGAGCTAACATTCTTAAGACTTTTGATAATGCTCAGAATGCACCAACTAATAATCCCAATCCCTGCCATAAGGGCAATCAAACTGTCTATTGCAAAAGTATTTTTACTATTCTCATAAGCTTGCACGGAAACCGCAAAATCTTGCTCTATTACCTGTTCATGTTTATCGTTAAGCTCATCTAATGTCTTAACTAATTGGTTTCGAGTTTCTTTGCCTTTATCCATAAGCACATGTACCCTAGATTCCCGGAAATTTATATCTAGGTCGGCAGCCCAACACCCATGCACTCATAAAGATGGATCTGCTTTTTTGTGATTTCACCAATGCGGTGTTTACTGCCTGGCTGTTCAAAGCGCTCTAT
>JAJZSC010000480.1 GCA_021849995.1 Bacillota bacterium
GGTATTTCTGAAGGGTCAGCCTTTCTTCGTATGTGAAAAACTTAGACATAATACTCTCCTTCCGCCGCCAACCCATTCAGAATATATGGCAGCGAAAAGGTGTGTAAATAGAAAGACTGGTTTATAACCAATCTTTTGTAAGCCAGGATGCAACTACCTGATATCTATGGATACTGGAACTATATATGGCTCAATGCAAATCGAAAGGGTTGCATTTCAATTTGCAATTAAGGAATTATTGTACGCACTTACGCAGACGACAATAAATAATGACTTATAAATAGTTCCGCCGAGTAGGGTTGTCGAAAGTTACGAGGCTTTTTGGGAATTCTTTCAAAGAGGGTAAAGCTATATCTTGTTAAGATAGAAACCTTACGATAGGCATAACCTCAGTTTTCCCTAGTCTTACTTAACTTTTTCCATTTCTTTTTGTCTACTGATTTGCCGACACACCTAGAATCAGGCCGCTCCAGTAATAAACGTTCTACATATTCATTCGCATTCCACGAGCCTTGATAACGAGGTCTAAGTGGTTTGTATATCCTCTCAAACCTCCATAGCAATTTATCTTCTTCACACAAATCTTCACTTTCCAGAGCAAAGTCAATAGAGCGTCTATGTCCATAAATATCTGTAACCGGATACTGCAGAAATAGATACTCCGCTTGATCCGGACCAAAGGTATCACAGAACAGCTCGACAAAGAGATCTTCGGCGACACTACCCAGGCTTCCCTTCTGCTTAATCTTTTCTGTCAATTTGAATTCAATCCCTCAATCGTCGATTACTTCTTTAAGCAGGAGCTTATCCCGGAAAGCACCTCTCTCCTCAACCTTTTGCTTACTGATGCCCTCAAATTCCTGCCGAGAAACCCCTTTATGATCCAAGATGGCGTAGACTACTTCAACTAAATCTGCCAGTTCTTCAACCCTTTGGCTGTCCAGATATTCCTGAAGCTCTTCACCTAACTTAGCGTTTAATAAGTCCAGGTACTCTTTGCCCGGAACCTTTTCGATAATGGCTTTCATCCCACTTTGCTCAATGATCTGGGGTATTTTATCGCGAATCAGTTTATTGTAGACTTTTATCCTCTCTGATTTGCCGTCACAGACTTCATTCTCGTCAATAATTGGAATAGTAATGAACCCATCCTGATCATCACCGAAAACTTTCCCCTTATGATTGGCCAGCCAATGAGCGGCGTAAGCACATAAAAAAGCATCCAGCTTGTCCTCAAGGTTTTTATACCCCTTCTTTGACATAGCGTGAATGCTCGATGAATGATTAAAGAAATCTTCTATATTATGGACAGAGGGATTGAAATTACTCAGCCTTTTTAAAAGGTTAACCATCCGGCCCATCTCCGTTTTAGTTGTTTCAAATTTAACCTTATGTTTGATTTTATATTTAATGGGAAAAGCATCGGGAAAAAGCCCTAAAGTTATTCCCGTGGGAAAAGTTTCGATAATCACGTGCTTTTTATTGGTTAGGTCACCTGTGAGGGCAAAAGCCGGCATCCGCTTTCGAATGGCTTTGACGACCTCTTCTCCTCGAACTACTCCGAAGTGGTTGAGCATAAAGCTTTTACTACAATTGAAAACGGACAGATTTTTGCCATGAATTTTCTCTCTCATAATAGCTCCGTCACAGGATCTAGAGCCTGTTTCGTTATTCACAATTAAGGGAGCATCAATCCCAACGATTGCCCCTTCCCGGGCATGCTCTTCAACAATGGAAGCAATCATTTCGTCGCTGAAAACCTTGGACTCACAATAGACGATTTCTCCATTGTCAGCGATCACACAAATTCCCGATTCGTTGGCATAGGTCCATGCTAAGTCGATTCCGATATAATGCATTTATTTACCTCCAAAAACCTTGGCATCAATTCAAACCTCAAGCGAATCTGCTCTTTTGGACAACGTTTGACTCATACCTTTCTTTTTCGCCGAACTTCCCGCTTTTCCTTCCACCAATCACCAAATATTTCAAAAACTATAGCAAGGGGCGTCCATTCGCGAACAAGCATGACTACTCCAAAGATTAGACTATAAAAGGGTACCCTATAGGTACCCCAAACTAATCCTTACTTATGGATTCTAGTAACTTCTGAAGATAGTCGATTTGTTCCGGTGAAAGCTTTTTCGCGGTACTCAGTAATCGTTGGATCTCCGGTCCCAAGACCTGTTCTTCTTCTGTGAAGAATTCCGCAAGACTAATGCCGAGAGCAGTACATATGCTTTCGAGGGAACCAAGTGAGGGTTTAGAATCGTTGGCTTCAATTTTATAAATTGTTGTCGGATCCAGTCCAACTTTCTTCGCTAAAGCATTGGCTGAAATTCCAACTGTATTACGAAAGAACTTTATTCGCTGTCCGTAATTCATTTCATCACATCCTGAATATAATTCATGTTCAATTATATCTGAATCGCACAAATGTAAGTATCATGAGTTTTATTCAGTTTTAGTATTGACATCCTGAATATAATTCTATAATCTTATAATCAGGGGTGGTCTTATTGTGGATACTACAGCAAAACCAATTAAAAAGATAAGAATAGCACTCAAAATGACTCAAAAACAGCTTGCTGGTTTAGTTCATATGGACGAAAGCATGATTAATAAAATCGAAAATGGTCATTCAACAGGCTCAATCCGAACCTTAACCAAACTCGCTGCCGCTCTCGGTGTTAGTATTGCCGAACTGATCGGAGAACAATCCCCTGAACAGCGGGAGGAA
>JAJZSC010000481.1 GCA_021849995.1 Bacillota bacterium
ATGCAAAATGTGTCAAGGGGACGGGGTGCTTGACACGCGACCGTTTTCACGCAGAACCGCTTCATTTACGCTCCTTTCCCAAAAGACGACAGTGCAAACTATAAACCTGTTTCCCAACAATGACCATACGATTTAACTTAAACAGTCGCATTCCCCTGCCAGCCACTTGCAACCAGCAAGCCTAAAAAAGCGATTTCGACCAGTAATTCAAAATGTGTCACGTACCCCGTCCCCTTGACACGTTCATCGTCCGGAATTTATAAATAGTGAACGGTTTCCCGCCAAGACCCGGACGCACCTGACAAAATAGCACCGGAGATCCAAGGCTAAAACGAACGATTAGCGCAACCAACAAAAACAAAGGCGATAGGATAACCGCACATAAAAACACAGTGGCAATATCAATGAGTCGCTTGATTCCAGCCCTCACGTTCCCTTTCCTTTCTATAATCGCTAAATACGACAAAATTCTGGATATTACTGCCACAACAGTTTTCCTGCCATTCCTTGTCACATCTTCCATAATACACCATGGCAAACTTCTTGACCAGAGCATTTTTAAAAATGTCAGGGCAATCGCATAAAAAGGGTGAAACGAGCCCAACAGGAGCAGCGAAAAACGCGAAGGGCCGGAACAGGCGGCAACGGCAAGCATTATTTGTAACGGTAATTGCAGTCAAATGTGCAAAAGGGCGCAGCAGATCAGAGGTTGATCTACTTTAAAAATCGACCCGCATTTACTTAAAAATATGAAGATGTGAGAGCTATTTGCCAGCACCCGGAACGACTTCAAAGAGCAGCCTGCATACAGCGTCCGGATTATTACGGTAGTATATTTGCTTCGCCCTCACAGACATATTTTGAACATCGCTATCAAGTTTTAACAGATTGTATACGATTTTTCGCATCAGGCCAATGTTTTCTGTTGCATGACCTTTCCTGGCCGTACAGCGGTCTTCCCGCAACGCGTCATCCAAAACCCAGTGCAGGCTGTTCTCAATCGCCCAGTGGCGCCTTGAAAAGCACGCAAATTCTTCAGCATTCATTCGCCTGCTGATGATATAGCTTTCTGTTTCTACCGTGGGTTTTTCATCCGTCATCTCTCCGTCTTCACCACGATGGATGACAAGGCGTTCCCTGACGACCATGCCAACAGCAGCTACATCCGGCCATTCATCTTTGAAAACACAAGAAGCATCATTCCAGACATAATATGTTCTGCGCTCTATCCGGGAGTGACATTTATCAAACTCCTGATGAATTCCTAACATATCGGTGAGCGGCGTCGCGATTTTTATTCCTTTTTCCGCATATTCCTTGGCTACAGATGCTTCAAGCTGCTGTTGGGCAATAATCGTGTCCATCTCCAACTTGATATCTTTGTGCAAGTTCGCCTGATTATCCTTTACCGGCAAGACAAAGTCTGCACCTTTGCCAATAAGAATTTTGGTAATATCCTTTTGGCATCCGATGGCGTCTGTGGTCACAACGGCCCCCCTTAGATCCAACCAGCCCAGCAAATCAGGAATCCCTTTGATTTCGTTTGTCTTTGCCTCCACTCTCAGTTGCCCGATGCAGATGCCCGTGTCTACCATGAACGCATTGATCAGCATGGGCACTTTTTTGCGGTATACTTTTTCGCAGGCGGCGCGGATTGCTTTCCCGTCAATCGCCACATGCTTCCCCTGGGGGCGTGTCAAGTCGACGATCCATTGAATAAAGCATTCGAGGAACTCTGCCGGATTGATGATACTGAAGGCCGCGCTGAATGTGTCATGCGACGGAATACCGTTTTCAAGCCCCAGCAACTCGGTGAAATACGCCTCATGGTATTTCAGATCAATTGCCATATTCGTGAAATCGGTATGTCCCCATAAAAGGCCGAACACAGTCATTATGAAGATGTCCAGCAGTTTGTGCCGCTTCCCCCGATTATCACGCGGATCCTCTATGCTGCTTAATATTGCGGCCAACGTGTTGAGCTGCTCAAATTTATACTGCATGGATCTTAACCCCCAGCCTTGCTAATATTTCGCTCATTTCAGATGTGACTTCCGACAACATATCGCATTCCTTCGTCTCAACCAGATACAATTCTGCCAGTGGCCGTAGATCTTCTATGGATATTCCCGTAAGCCGCTCATATCTTTTAAGTTGCACATTCAAGTTGATATGTAAGTCGGACAAAGACGGCAGATCCGTATTCCTCAAAAGAAAACTTTTCGGGGAAACGTGCTTCACAATGTGCAAGAAGGCAAAACGCAAGGTTTCCTTATCGTGAGAGTTGATCAAAAACGCCTCCGGAAGCAGTGATTGCAGCACAAAAGACATCCCATACTCGTAGACCTTTACTCTGTCTGTGGATATTTTCCTCATATGAGTCCTCCTCACCCCTTCCCTCGTTATTGTTCCGATGTACTCTTGTACAGGCTGTGGATATTTCTTTCCCGGGACCCGCTTTGAAGTGGTACGATACAAGTAGTACTCATTGCCGACCTTCTTTACGGATGTCCCTTTTTCCTTAAATGCGTTCACCCAATCCGGATAATTTGACATACGAGCCCTCCTTAAATATGTATAATGTATTATACTATACATTTAAGGAAAAAACGATAGGAAATTGCATTCATTCTGCAATTCCCTATACATAGTTTTACTTGATATCGTTGGCTTTTCAGTTTTTTAATTTTCTTTTATGCGATTGCCCTGGGCAAGCGAAATTCCTGCTAC
>JAJZSC010000482.1 GCA_021849995.1 Bacillota bacterium
ACTGGGAAATATAAATAAATGCATCTTAACTCATTTGCATTGGGATCATGCATATGGGGTACTTAAACTTCCGAATGCGGAAGTAATAGTTCAGAGTGATGAACTAAGATATGCAATAGATCCATTACCGGTAGACTGGAAGCACTAAGAGACCTGGATAAGTACCAAAACACCTTTCTTTATGGGATTTTACCAACAAATTAAAACTGTACGGGGTCGATGTGAACTTGATTATGGCATTGAAGTAATCCCGCTACCGGGCCATTCTCCGACGTTTTAGTAGAGCGATGTCGCACTGATTCCAGCTTGTAATCGAATCGAGTCAGCGCCATGAGCCGCATCCGACAGCACTTTATCAACCGTGCCAAGGTAAAACGTTGCTTGAATTCAACCAAAATGACGACCAGACTGATAGCGTCGTACCTGGAAACAGGCTGCAGTCAGGGACACAAAGGCAAATAGTATGTACTGTCAGTGGCAGAGATCATGTAGAGGTGATTATCCGTTGAAATACCTCTCTCTGGCGTTGTCCCAGCCCGAATTGTAATCAGGTTGCGAGTAGATTCGATGATGGTTGCAATCGGAAAGGCCTTGGCACGACAATTATAAGTGGGCTTACTTCGGAGATAAGCTGTAGTAACGACAGGTGTTCCGTCACCCGCCGTGCTAAGTGAGTGGCTGTCCCCTTGTAGCCCGAATTCCACCAAAAGGGCAAGAATTAGCGTTGAAAGAAGTGGAACAAGCGGTCGGTTGGTAAATCTGTTTTCTTGGCGGCGTGATGCATCACCTACTCGACTAGGCGTTTAACCTTTCCGGGTATGGTGGTAGGAGCTTTTTCAACATTCTTTCCCTTCTTGGGCTTACGTTTACGCTTCTTCTGCCTTTTGGTCTTCGGGTTTTTGTCGCTGGCGTCCTAAAGAGCTTAAAAAAAATCGTAGAACGTCCCGGCGCCGGGAATTTCCAAAGGTTCGAAGCCACTGAGAATGGCGTAGAAAGGAATGCGCTTCATCTCGTTAACCCATTCGGTAATACCAATTTCGGGTTTAGTCATGAGAAGAAGAAACGAGCGCAGCATTGGAAGAAGGAGCGCGGGGTGCGGGGCCTTTGTCATGGTAGAGATCGTGAAGCAAAGTGGTAATAGACGACAGATCAGGTCATCCAAAGCTTAGCGACGAGAGGGCAGTCTTTAATTTGGGTGGTTCAAGCAAAGCCTTATCCCATCTACCTCGGAGAATATTGAGAGGCGATTAATGAATGAGGTGGATTAAGTGAGAAGTGCTTATGGTGGCAGTATTCTTTATGTTAATTTAAGCGATTCTAGTTTTAGAATTGAGGAAACCCCTCAGTTATTAAAAAAACAATATTTAGGCGGAAATGGGTTTGGAGTTAAACTAGTCAGTGATTTAGTCAAACCGGGTATAGATCCATTATCCCCGGATAATGGATTAGTTTTTGCTGTAGGACCTGCTACTGGCACTATAATTCCTTGTAGTTCTAGGTTCGGTGTATTTTCAAAATCTCCCTTAACTGGACTTTTTTTTGATAGTTATTGCGGGGGTACGTGGGGAGAACAATTGAAGAAAGCAGGATTTGATGCATTAGTTATACAAGGTCAAGCTGAAGCTCCAATTAGTATAGTAATTGACAATTATAAAGTTAGTTTTAAACGGGCTGTTGATTTATGGGGAGAAAATACTTTTAATACTCAGAAAAAGCTCCTTACACAAATAGGCGATGGCTTTACAATTGCTACAATAGGGCCTGCTGGTGAAAACTTAGTTCGTTATGCAGGAATAATTTCAGAGACCAAGGCCGCAGGTAGAGGTGGAATGGGTGCTGTAATGGGTTCAAAGAGATTAAAAGCAATAGCAGTCCGTGGCAATAAAGATATTGAAGTACAGGATCCCAAAGTATTAATGGAGTATGTCTATAACTTAAATGAACGCATCAAAAAGCACCCTGGAACTGGAAATGTATTACCTAATTTTGGTACTTCTGTCGGAGCAGGTACATTCAATGATCTTGGTATATTAGGCTCTTATAACTGGCAGCAGGAAACCTTTAAGGGCGCAGAGAAAATTTCCGGTGAATACATGAAACGGAAGAAGATTTACCGTAAGACTAAAGCTTGTTTACACTGTCCAATAAGGTGTAGCAAAGTTGCTAAGGGAAGATCAGGATTGTTACAAGAATACGTAACGGATGGCCCCGAATTCGAAACGGTTTACTCATTAGGAAGTCTTTGTGGTAATGATGATATAAACTCAATAATTGCCGGGGATCGGATTTGTGATGAATTAGGGTTAGATACAATATCTGCTGGTGCTGTATTATCATTCATTATGGAATGTCATATGAGAGACATATTACCTAGTGATGTCACTGATATGGTAAATCAATTAGGCATTAGGTTTGGTAAGTTAGAGAACATAGTAAAGATTCTCTATACCATAGCTAATAGAGAGGGAATTGGCGACTTTTTAGCTGAAGGAACTCAGAGGATGGCTGATCAACTTGGCGATGAAGCTCAAAAAGTATGTGTCGCAGTAAAAGGTCTAGAAATATCTGGGCATACCGCGAGAGGATTAAAAGGTATGGGTTTAGGCTATGCAGTAGCCACAAGAGGGGGGACCCATCAAGACGCACGACCTACTTTGGAGAGATCTGGTAAATATGATCCATATACAATTGAGGGGAAAGGGAAACTGATTAA
>JAJZSC010000022.1 GCA_021849995.1 Bacillota bacterium
ATCATCAAACAGCTCGATTCCAATTTCCTCTGCTACCTTTCGGGCTATAGCCTGGTATTCATCTGGAGTTACCGACCTCTTTAAGGGAATAACATGTCTACGCCTTGGGGCCTCTGGCTTATGATTACGTGTAGTGTAAATACATCTGGCATAACCGCTAGGCTTAGTCTCTAAATCCTGGGCATAATCTTCATCCAAGGTGAGTAAGCCACGAAACTCCACATACCCATTTTTACGCTGACTGTCCTTTAACTTCCCACCGACGTAACCACCAACGTCTTTTTTGGCGTCTTGCTTATCTTTGGTCATCATTTGGTACTCTTCAACTGTCTCCGCTGTACGATGAGGGGTTCCAACTATATTTAGAAAATCTGACCATGTTATATCCTTATTCACCCATTTTTTATCTTTCCGTGAATTACCCGTTGCAATTGTCAAAGAACCATCAAAGTTTAAACCCATTCTATTGCTGCCCTCATTTATTTCATGACCATAGTTCCCACCAATTAATTTTCTGTGGTATAATGTTCTTGATTGATTTTTTAGTGGTTCGCATGGTGTTACAGCACCTGCGGCCCTTTTTATTTTACTTTGCATTTGTGTTGTCAAAATACTGTTTCAATCCCTTCGAACTAATAATTTCCTTTCGATATCAAGAATCTGTTTCTCAATAGCTTCTCTTTCAGCTTGGACACTCCAATAATCTACCTTCACCTTTCGTAACGAGCGATCTCTAAGGGACCATGTTTTCATATCATCTAAGTCTTTTCTTGCCATCTCTAATTCAGCTAATTTTTGGCGTAGGCGTTGAACCTTCCGTTTTCGCTTATAATTTTGATCCATACTGTTCACTCCCTCATATTAAATTCTGACCCGCCTATGCATCCAAACTCGATTAAATCGTACTCGGAAAGGTGTGGCCCGTTTTGCTTACTTTTAAAGATTCAGATGTTGGCTTTTTCCGCTTCCAATATTCCGAATAGTTAAAATTTAATTTACCATTTACTGAGGGTTTAAAACTCCTCTCGTTTTCGGTTAAACCGAATATTATCCATGACTGATTTCCTCATGCGTAACTCTAAAAGTCTAAGCCCACTAGTCAATGCCGTTCTGGTCTCATTAATTCTTTAACATTTTCCCACCACCCCCTGACACGAATTCTACTACGATTTAATCGAAACGTCATTAGGGACTTTTTGGGAGATTCTTTTAATCATTCAGGTTATTGGTTATAATCTTATTGGCTATGTATTTCGATTATATCGGAGGATCAAATATGGCACGCAATAAATATACTGAAGTTGAACGCGACAAGATTCAGAAAATGTCTAATAATTTGAAGCGATATTTGAAGTCAGCAGGTATGACCCAAACCGAGTTAAGTGTAAAGACAGGACTGGCAGCAAGCACGATATCCGATTATGTAAATGGGAGAACGTTAATATCTCCGAGTAATCTGCAGAAAATAGCTGATGCATTGGATATTATGGTTGATAACTTAACTGGTGAAGCGCTTTTCAATATTATCGAGGATAGGGTTAATGAATTAGGGATATCTATACCAGAACTATCAGAAAAAGCAGAAGTTCCATTATCATTTCTCCGAGATCTAGAGAGTTTCGTCCCCTGGGTAGAGGATTATGATTATGTGATCAAGATTGCTAAAGTTCTTAATCTTCGACCCGAAAGACTTCAAGCTGCGCTTTCGCGTCTAGAACCTCCTCCTAATGATGAAGTTAACGACTACGACTACCTTGATGCACTAAGAGATTTCTCGGTAATAAGGGACGATGAAAGCCATCCTAATGAAAATGGCAAACTCAAAGACTACAGTTTTAAATTAACCAAAGAAGAGCACTTAGCTGTATGCGCTTTTATTCATGCTTACAGGCAGTTAAAACGGAAAATTAAACTCTAGAGTCTCGAAAATCAAGGCTTCCCTACCCCAGTTAAATGGACTGAAAATATCAAAGAGATAGCTCGACAGAATATACTTCTGTTGGCTATCTCTCTTTATCTATTGGTTCCATGTAAGGATTTCAGTGTCGAGTATTATTTCTACTGTTTTGCGTCAAGACCCTTATACAGGACTCTAATACAATCCGATGAAATGACGATAGATTGCCCAAAGAGATACGCAATTGGCATCTTTATAGGACTACATTAGGCAAGAGCTAAAACGGTATGGCTATTTTTCAGTTTCCATAATTAGCCTCAAAAATCGAAATTTTTACACACACGAAAGCTGCCCGACCCAAGGGTCAAGGCTTCCAGGTATTTAGGGGTGGGGGGTATACCCGAGCTGTCTTTAAATGAAAAGTTTATCGTGTTCGAGCCTGCATCCCCAGTTCGCTTCGAGCGCTTTATAGTGAATTAGAATATCAGTGACGGTAATCTTCCCAGCCCTTATTCAATGCTGTGGTCAAAGCCCAAGATCCCTTTGCAGCACACCTAAGTGTTCTAATAGCTTGTTACCTCTTGTCTGTCAATGACTCTTTTACTCCAAATGAGTGTGCCTTTCATCGATGATATGAACGTGGAATCTCTATCAGAGTGTCACGATAATAGACGCAAATATCTCCTGTTGAGTCATTTGCAAAGGCAAAAAAGATAGGCATAGCAGCGTATTCTGCAGTACCTATCTTTTTATTACTGAGCATCCAAGTCGTAATATTTACTCAATCCCGTGCTGTTAGTTAGTACTTAATGCGATCGAACATGCGATTTATCAACCTTTAAAACTAAATACTCATTCAAAGCGAATAATGTCCCCTTCTGTTGTACCTAAGAGTCCCTTTTGAATGTCACTCATTAAATGTCTGTTATACGGGTTTCCCTCAACATCCACATCAAAAGTGTCTCTGGTTCTTGCATCCTTAATTGTTACCTTATCACCAAAGTCCACCTTAATTTCATCAGATATTGTGGTGAACGC
This sequence comes from Bacillota bacterium, assembly GCA_021849995.1. GTDB lineage: Bacteria > Bacillota > Desulfitobacteriia > Desulfitobacteriales > Desulfitobacteriaceae > JAJZSC01. The sequence goes on from JAJZSC010000022.1 coordinate 2,936, forward strand.
CATTTGGTTAGTGTTATTAAGCCCTTGTCGCGCCGCCTTTAGCTCAATAACCTCCCCATGTTTGCCTGTATCGGTGGTCCTAATTCCAGCCTTAATTGGTTTTGGTCTGATTGACTCTTTCTTAGACTTTTTCTGATCGTATTTTCCTTGACCAGAAACCTTGTCATGGCTTCCTACTAATCCTATTATTCTCACTTCGTACATAAATCAGTATTAAATCACCTTGGGTTGCAAAGGTTCAGCACATCTACTATCATTACTTTTGAAAAGTACGAGGGTTTACTAATTTAGTAACCAAAATTGATCCAAACCAACCAAAATTCAAGATCCTAAACCCTACAAGCCAGCGGTAGCAAGGGTTTGCTTATTTCGGCAACCAGGCAACCAAAAATATAATAGATTTGTTTTAGTAATATTATGCTGTGTAAATGTAGTGCATGATATTAGTACTATGAATCTGTACAATATGAGAAGTTTTGGTTATTTGGTTGCCAAGTAGCCCAAAGTCTTACCAGGTGCGGGTTTGAGCGGCAACCAAGTCAGCAACCAAACTGAAAAAAGCAACCAAAACAACGCTACGTTTAAATTCTCCAAGAGTGGTACCCAATCTGTACTCCGTAATCTCATGCTGGATGTTAACAGCCTTGTGTTGAATCGACTTCGCGCATTAGAGATTTACCCACTTACGGCATAGTGACGACGAACTCTCCCCTTGTGCTTTAACTAATACGCCCCTTGAAGAGCCCTATTAGCGATAAATCGGATATGCTTGCAAGCTTGAACAGTATTGGTGGTAACCTCGGAAGATCTAGAGCAAGACTAAAATAGTCTAGTTACTGGGACAACACATTCAGGTCCATCATTAAGTGAAGAATTGACCGTCTGTGATACCTCGTAAGCTACTATCTGTTCCTCTGGAAAAGGCGCTAACCTACTATGAACATCACAACTCCACGCTACACTTTGATCCAACCAAACTGACTCCATATCCTGCGGCAATATAACGGGCATTCGGTTGTGTATCGGCTCCACTAACTTATTAGGCGTTGTTGTAATAATCGTGAAGGAATCTAACTTTTGGCCTGTAGACGACAGCCAAGAATCCCATAACCCTGCAAATGCAAACGTCCCGCCGTCCTGTAAAGTGAATCTATATGGTCTCTTTACACGACCTTCATTTTTCCACTCATAAAAACCGTCTGCTAAGACTAAGCAACGCTTCTGTTCAAGGGACTTGCGAAAACTCGGCTTTTCCTCCAAGGTCTCTGCTCGGGCATTGATCAACTTGTTCCCGATACTCATATCTTTCGCCCAATAGGGTATCAGGCCCCATCTTAACAACAGTAAACGGTTGACTCCATTTTGTTGGACCACCACTGGAACTTGTTGAGATGGAGCTATACCGTGAACCAAACTCAAATTCAAGTTGGACTAGACTATATCGTTCTATATTGGGGTTGGCAAGCGAATATCGGCCACACATCTTGTTATCAACCTTTCTATATACGCTGTATATTCCCACCTCACTCCGATACTCAATCCGCTAACACTGCTTAAAATTGTCGATTTTATCTGGAATCATTTAATTATTAGGTATCAAAGAAGCCGAAATGCCTGCTGGCTTTACACTAACTGCAAAATAGACCAGTACTCAGCACGACGGCTGGGCACTGGTCTACGAATACCCATGGTACATCAACGTTTAGGCTATGGGTAAAACATAATATTGCTTACTTTTTAGCAAACTCTAGGCACACAGTCGTTGAAACTACTCCACCATAGCCTTCAGCAATGCATCCCGAGAATCCAAATAAAATTGGACGTCTATCTTCGTTGCCATATCATCTGACAGATCAACCAGCTGTCTTCGGCAAGAAACAGGCATCAACACTGCAGTGGCACCCTTTTCTACGGCAATTTCCACAAGAGTGACAGCATTGTAAAGAGATTCTATGGACCCGCCTAAATTAATTTCTCCGATTACAAGTAAACCACCCCGAATGGACTTTTTAAGTAGGGATGAACATAAGGCAATCAATGCAGCAACACCAACCTTAGCTCCTGATCGGCATGCGTCAAAGGCTCTTAGCTGGACTGCAAATTCATGAGACCTTGGGTCTTTATCCCCGACAAATTGAATAGCTCTGGCGTAGAGGTTTTGCTCAGCAAAACCAACGCTCTCCCTGAAGGCAGGCGGCACAGGTTTATTGATAATTTTAATTCCTGATCCTGGTCCCTCATTGACTTCAATGCGATATAACCCTGGATGGTCATCCGCAAAACCTGGGCTGATGGTCCACACCTGACCTGGCTCCAAAGGATCACTACCAATACTATTATCATTTTGTAGTTCGGGAGTGGCAACAAACTTCTCAATTCCGTCATCACCCATAACGTAACTAAAATGAGTATTTCTAAACTCTGCTGCACCAATTCGTTTTTGTTGTTCTTTAACTCTTCGGCGACATTCTAGAGCGATGCGCACTGCCCACTCCAAATCTGCAGGATCAACTTCTTGCTCATAACCAGGATATAAGAGTTTCAACAAACCACTCACTGTTTTATTCGCTGCATTGGTATCCCGGCCACTCAGTGCCCCCCCATAATGCACCTTGCCCTGCAAGGCAGAAATCCGACTTTGTCCGCGCAATTGACTCATACATTCTGACCAAAAATCGCTTACCAAACCGAAATGGTCGGTCAGCAATTCTTTGTTGATTTTAGGAACATCCCATCCAGGTAAATAGGCGTGAATACGGTCCATAAAAGCGGTATCATCCCGCATCTCGGCTGGCAATGGCCCAAATAAATGTCCGACCCGCTGCTGATGCTCTACATCGACATCGAAATTCCCGACCAGAACTAGACTGCCATCGGCCCGAATACTCTCCTTACCACGACTAAACTCTCCTGATTCCATATAACCCTTCATGATATTGATACCATCTTTTTGGTCAAATGAAATACCTGAAATCTCATCAAAACATACCACATCATACTGACAGACTAACCCCCGCTGGCCGTTCGCATTATTGACAAACATACGCGCAACCGTTGCTTTTCCGCCGGATACGAGGTGAGCATAAGGAGACACCTGCTGAAATAAATGACTTTTCCCGGTACCTCGGGGTCCGAGTTCTACCATGTTGAAGTTTCGTTCTACAAACGGAACGAGCCTAAGAAGTAAAGCATCTCTAAACCGCTCGGACAAACCACTGGGCTCGATACCGATACTGCGCAATAAAAAGAACTTCCACTCTTCCGTAGTGAAGGCACTCCTGGCTTTCGCCAGAGTTTCTAGCACATTACGCTGGGACATCTGAATGGCTCTTATACTCTCAATGCCAAACGGTCGCCCCTTATTTTCTTGAGCGATAGCTGCATCATAGGATAGACTTAGTTCAGCATAAAATCCACCGGTCAGCATTCGCTCATGCTCACTCACTAGGTTAGGACTAATGCGTACGTCCGTAATTTGCAAACTCGGTAAAGTGACCAAATATGAATCAGTCTTGGCATCGAGTCGAGCACTTATTAGGTCAATAATCTTGATCTCGCCCTTCTCCCGAGCCCTTGCTTTAAATAGTTCGGCTTCACCAGCTTTTACCGATCGTGACTGAAGTTGGCGCTGAACAATCCCCAGCCCCTCTTCAATTTCTTCTTGGTTGGTACTTGCGCAATACCTACCCAACATAAATTCTACGACATAAGTCGGTACAGGAAATTGACGACTAAAAGTCCGAACAAAATCCTTTCGGACCAGATATCCATCTAGGACTGATGCTGCCAACTTATCAAGAGAGTCTAGCTCTGCCACTACTGGTCACCCCCTACTGTTGTCGTTTGTTGCATTACAACCTGCCCATTGCTATCAAGCAAAACGATGGTAACTGCCTCACCTTCTAATTCATCATCTTCTACGATTAACGAAGCTAGCCCGGTATTATTGAAAGGCTTGGGAATCACCGCGATTGACGAATCAGAATTACCAGGCTGCAGTCGCAAGTCAGCCGACAAACCAGTGAAACCACCTTCGGCTACCACTTTACACCGCATTCCCGTCCAAACTACATCAGTGATTATTACCTGAGAGATTTTGCTGCCATTAGTTGCTTTCCCTACCGTCAGCTCTAGCATCAAACATTCTTGCAAACTAAGACCACCATGAGTATATTCCAGTCCACTGCGATAACAACGAATCCCATTCGGCATGGCAATTTGTATATGGGGGTTCCAGTACCAAGGATAGAGACTTTCATCCGTGACAGCACCGGCTTTTAGCATAGCGCACCTGCTCCACATTGTATCCGATAGGGCTGCTGGTAGTTGTACTTTAGGTAAGCCCCCAGGCATCAGTAACCAGCCATGATCACTGACAAGGCGAATCTGCTGCCAGCCATTCGCAAGAAGCTTTTGAACTTTATCGGCAATTTCCATCAGCATTTTGTCCAATTGATAGACCATTTGCCGACCACGGTGGTGGCCTTCGTTATCAATACTCGGCCCTTCCATCCAGCCCTTCTCGGCACAGTCACCAACGCTATCAAAGGAAAAGATCTTCCAACCAGACTCTGCCAAAATCTTATGTAGTTTTGGGCCGGTCGCAATCTGATTGATTGCTTGGATGGAAGGTTCAAAATCTAGATTTCCAGCCTCACCGTACAGCTCTTTGCCGATAGGCATAACTGCCGGTTTGCCAGTTGCTGTGATGCTAGGTAAAGCCGCCCAATATGGTTTCTCACAAGTAGCAAGATTTTTGCTCTGGAATAATTCTATCAATCGTTTGGCTAGATCAAAACGCAGCCCATCGACAAATAAAATACATTCACCAGTCATGGTTTCAGCAGAACTCCTGCTGTTTACCGTTCCACCTGGATAACCTTGCCTCCTGACAAGGTCCTGACATTGTTTTGCACCATCTTCCAGCCACGGCTGATACACGATCTGCAACGCAGTAGTTACCGCCAAGACATCTTCTTGCTTGTGCACACAGTCCAAAGCGTGCAATGCTGCATCATCAGCCTGCCAACCAGATTGACTATAATCGTCTATTAAAGTCTGGAGAGTATCAGCAACTCCTTCTTGGGTGATCACAGCAATTTTTGCCAGCCAAGCCAAAGCTGCGGCTAGCTGTGCCTCACCTAATTCTGCCCATACCCACTCGCGCCGTACACCATGATCCATCTCCAGTTGCAGTAAGTATTCCCTTGCTGCAGGGGAAGTCATGGAAGCTAACGCACCAAGCTCCCCTCGTAGTTTGGTTTCTTCTTTTTCATTCCACTGAGGCCAACTAGAGGCATCCACCCCCATTAGCGGCATCACCGTACGACGAATCAAAGCTGGAATACGCTCATATTTCAAAGGTGCTTCACAGAAGCGATCCCAAACCTGTTGCCAAGGACCCTCATGAACTGCCAACTTTTCCACACCCGTGAATTCTCCATCCTCAACTGGATCAAAGTGGTATTTTACTCGACATACTTCGCTGAAAGCCTGCCGTTCTTCCTCCGTGCGGCTGCCGCTAAAACCGGCTGTATCAGAAAGCCATTGCAGGATATCTTTAGCTACATCGTTGCCAGCCAATAAATTCGTGAAAAATTCCTTATCCAGATGTAACTGTGTAAAAGTCACGATATCTTCATCGAGTAAGCGAGCAAGGGCCAAGTGTAACGCATTAAGAGATGCTTGATCTTTGGCAACATCTAAACCTAGCCCGCCCAGTTCCGTTTTAAAATAGGCAAATATACTCCAGTCCCGAGCATTGACCTGAGACCAAAGTGCAGACCGATACTGCAGCTCCGCCAATGGCTTAAGTTCTTCTGCACACTGCTCTATCGCCCGTAAATCTTGGCGACTCACTCCTGGCAAATAGAAAATTGGGATCTGTTGCTTATCCAAAGAGACCCCTTGCATTGTCCCCGCGACCACGCAACGCAACCAAATAGCTGGGCCACTACGTTCTTCCGGATTATATTTACCCAGCACAAACAGCTCTGGTATCGCTAGTTGTAAACGTGGTATAACCTTCTCCCACTGCCGCTCTTTATCAGGCCAAAGAATACAAAAAGGAGGGGCCTGGACGGAGGGATTATACTCCGCCGTCTTGCGAATGGACTGCACCAGATGGTCGATAACTCGCACTAGATCTCCCCCTTCTGTTTCTGAGTCCGCGACTGAATTTTATCTGCCAACTTTAAATGATGATTGTTAATTCGGTCGCCCGGATTGCCACCATACTCTGGCCCCAAATGATACCAAGGTGCAGAAGCAACATCCTTGCCCCGATCCTTTTCCCATTTGATGTTAGGTTTATCCCGCAAGATACCAGCACCCCTTTTACCGACATCAGGCACCGTCAAGAAAGGACGAATGTTCATCCTCACCCCATCACTTAGGTCAGGTTCCCAGCCTATTGGCTGTTTATCCAGCGGCTTCCACCGTACGAAGATATCATAAGGATCTTCCCCTTGTAAAATAAGTTCAAGGCTTTTCTTCAAAGATTCAGCAGCAGCTAAGCGATCGCTGGCGCCGTCGATCTTGACGTTGATGCCATCTTTCTGACGATTAATCCAGTCTCCTAGATAAGTGTAAATAAGAGTTTCCATTGTCTTACCGTCGAGTTTGTGATAGTTGACCAAAGCAGAGAAACCATCGGGCAGGCCATCCCAAATATGCCAAATAAAAGGCCGGTTGTGGAATAGCTTACAATGCTGAGTAAAAAACTTATCCCGTAGCCAAGACTCCAGACTTCGCCCAGCATGGTCGGCCTGGGTTAAGAGGGTTGCTACATGTTCGTTGACATTCTGACCTTGATAAACCGTTACTAGCAAATTGAGCAATCGGTCGGCTGCTGGCGCTTCACCACTCACTGCTGGAATACAGACGATGCCGTCCTCATCAGCAAAAGGCAGTAACTCTCCGTTCTGCCTAATCAATGCTCTGGCCTCGTCTGATAGCTCCATTGTTTCATCTAGTTCTGCTGGCCATCGATATCCTAACATTCGAGCAACAGCCACCTGTAGCGACGAATCCGCTAGTGCTGGATGTCCATGGAAAATCCACTGGGTAGTGTCATCGGAGTATGGTTTTGGGAGGCCGTTAGGATATTTTTCAGCAGCGACTTGTTGCCAGTAGGCCAGATCAAAGGGAACTTTGAGTAAGGTAGCATTAGTAACACTTAACTTTTGATCCAATAAGCGTACTGCATCACTAAATTCTAATGATGAACAATAGCTCCATAATGCAGGAAAATCTTCCTTGTATTTCGGGAAAATTACATTAATATTGCCATCAAATTTCTCTCCCATATACCGAACTCTACGTGAATCGAAAATTAGATTTATCGCAATGCCAAATAAACCCCATGCTCTGTTACCTGACTCATGCATATCATGTAACTTTGAGCGACTTTCTCTAGCATATTCATGAAGCTGACCTTTACCCTCACCCCATAAAATGATTTCATGCATTCCCTCAAAATCACTGACACCTTTACTACTATTCCGATATAGTTCCCAATCTCCACCAATTCTGTCTATTTCCCAATAATAATGAATAAACCTTTCGCTGTCTCCTGTTCGAAGTCCCTGATAACATTCGGCAGCACTTGCAAGTATTTGCAAATTGCTATTTGAATGTTCTAAAGTCACCCTAGCATCAGGATTTTCCAATTGCCTTGCCTGCTCTACCTGTTTGACTTCTCCCTCTCGCAGTATAATTGCCTTCGCGACAGTATCGTGGGGTTGCGCCGCGTCTATCCCTCCAAGCTGGGCGTTGTTGTGTAAAGGGTTACCCCGACTAATAGTAAGAAGCTGTACATTAAAATCCCACATAGGAGTTTGAAAAGCCTTTGCACCCAACTTGCAAATCATATGCCACGTGTCATTTATTAATAATTTTTCACGAAAATTTTTGTAACTACCCAAAAAAAGCCAGTTCTGTGGCAATACCACCGATACAGTGCCCACACCATGTTCACAAAAATCTAAGCAACGATCCAGAAAGACATTTGCCAAGTCGTTCTTAGCTTCCGGATAATTCTCTTCACAAAATTTTCTTAGAACATCACCCTGCTTACTACGGGATAAATAAGGTACATTGGTTATCACCCAATGATATTTCCCGCCTAAGATGTTGGCCGCTGCGGCCATGCCATATGCAGCCACGCCCATTTCCGTCATTTCCGCATCTTCTTCGCCGCTAAACGCTTTGTTTAATAACGGGGCGACATCCGCCCATTCTGGAGTGAATAAATTACTTTTATTAAGATCTAGCTTAGGATTCAACAGGCTACCTAGCACTGGAGCATTTGCGAACTGATCGTAGATGACCTCTAATGCCGTCTGCAGATTGATATTGCCATCAGCCGATTTCAGCCATTCTTCCTTCTTCGCGTTAATTGCTAGCCCCGAACAAGCCACCCGAATATCCGCTAATTTTCGATAACCTCCAGCGCCAGGATACCGCCAGGCGGTTAGTGCTAAGGCAAAAGCTGCCAGTTCAACGCAGCGTTTATCGATTTCCAGACCATGTAGATTATCCTGTAACACCGCATTACAAGCATCCTGGGCCGTCAATCCTTCCAGTTCCATCCGCATTGGAACTATCATCAAAAAGGCTGCAACCAGAAAATGACCACTACCGCAGCAAGGGTCCAGCACCTTAAATTCGGATAATTGCTGTGGCCATTTCTCAAAGGCTCCTGACGCGGATGCCCAAGTTCCTTCCTTGTCTTTTAAAAAACGCAGATATTCCAATGGAACATCCGGTAGACTAGCCTTCTTACGCAAATCCACCTCGCTCGTCGCCATCTGCAAATCCTGGGTTGTTAATCTCTGCGCCGCCCACCAAGCCCCCAGTGAATTATCCAATAAAAAACTGACCATGTAAGGCTCAGTAAATAATTGGGTTACTACTGGCAGCTCTCTTGCGCCAATTTTGACTTCAGAATCATTAATATCTTCTTTCTTCTTGGCTTGCCAAAACTGGTAGACCCAGCCTAAGCTATCAGAGGCCGAAAACACTTGCTCAGGCAAGTCTGTCAGTAGTTTTTCCAATTCTTGTTGCCGCTCTGGTGGCAATGTCAGCTTGAATACTGGGGAATGTGGCCGAAATATCTGGGGCAACATCCGAGCAGCCATCCGTGCAGCCAAGTCCCAGCCATCTCTGTACCCTAGCTCCTCGGCTAATTCCTTACAATCCTCCAAGGTTACCGGTACACCACTTATACTATCCTCCGAGTCAAAGTAAATCAACAAACCGTTCTCAGCCAGAAATCGCGCAAATAGCATACGATGCCAATGTTCATAGGCTACTTCCTCGGTCAATCGTTCAATTTCCTGCTGTTTCGTGGCAACATCCCGCACATCGCCTAGTTGCCTCCCATGGGCTCGTAGTTGACGTCGCAAACTCTTTTCGTCATCAGTTAAATAGGGATAGGGCGCTGCTTGTTCCACACCCAGTTGTTGTATAGCTGCTTGGGCAGCTTTTTCCGCAATGCCACGAACTGTTTTAATGGTCATTTCTAATTGATTACGCAACGCCTTTTCCAAGGGTTCCATACATACACCTTCCTCATAGATCATTAACGCATGATAACAGGTCCTTTTCCTACAGCGACCTTCAGCTGCTCTCCAACTTCTTGCAGCCAAGCATCAATATCCTCCGCATTTTTTAACGTGCGCCGTGGAATGTTGCAGTACTGAATTTCTGGTTCTAGTTCTTTAATGGCTAGTTCTATCGCTTTATGAAAACGTCCAGTCATTGCTGCAATCCGATCTGTCCAAGACGTGAGGGGATTTCTTTGCAATGCTGCGACTAGTTGCTCATAGGTCCCGGTAATAATCTCCATTGGCTCACTGATATGACACTTTAGCAATATTTCTTGTTGTTGTTTAGTGTTTAGCTTCTGCCAAGAACCATTGTCATTTAAAGCAGCCATGCCTTTCTGATAGCTATCTAAAAAGGTTTGCTGATACGCATGAAGCTGATTCCTGATTAAATCTTCCAATGATTTTAATAAAGGTGCGATAGTATCAGGTTCTTCTAGGAGTAAACGTTGATCAGATACAGCTGTAACTTGAACTGTGATATCTGCGGCAATAATTGAGGCTCCTTCTACTCTTAAAAGCCTCTGTAGCTTCTCCCAGTTGGGTAACCGGGTCACGATCCTCTCAGCTAAGTCACGCCAATTGGCGATATACTCCATCAGTTTGTCATAGTTTTCTGCCATACCAATCAACTGTTCATTCCCTGATTTTTGCTGAATTTCAGCCACAAGTGTTGTATCTGGTCTTGCAGGTTGAGGCGGAGCCCCGCCAGCAGTATTTGCTAAGGCCTGTATCGCTGCCAAAAAATCCGAAGCTTTAGCCGTTTCTTTCCCCGCCTCAAATTGAATCCCCATTGTCTGATACAGTTTACGTACCTTGAGCCGTTGAGCAATTTGAACAACGACTGTCTCGACTCGAAATGATAGTTTAGCAATCTGTCTGCGTTCAATCCCTTTAGCCTCTATGGTTCGACTATGTTCGTCAACACCACGCACTTGGCCAGCAATCATCAGTACTAAGAGGGCGCCATCGACAGCATCCCTTGACCAACCATAGGGGGCTCCCTCAAACTGATTGCGAATATCATTACCAGATTTACCAGCCGCAATGTATCCCAAAATGGCCTTACAAACTGGGTGATTTATTGGTTCGTTGGCATATCCCACCGCGTTTAACGCATCAGGCGCCCCTTGTTGTGCCTTGTTATAGACAGTACCCCAGTTAGTATGATCAGCAATCGCAAACTGTGGGTACAGTCTTTGCAGGGAGTTAGCACCAGCCTCTAGTACCGCTTCCTTAAGCGTTTGTCCGAGCACTTCATTTCCTCCAGCCTGAAAGACCTTTGCACCTGATAAGGCTTCTGCCAATAACTCGTTGATTTTTGTTTCCGCCATTGATTTGCGTGTTTCCATGGCAGCACGAGCCTCAATGCCTTCCGGCGTAATTGGTGTGCCTTTGTTGTCGAGGGTCGCTTCTGATGCCTTATACTCGATAATGTGAGACCGTAAGTCGTCTGCTGACCGTTTAGGTATATATACATATATAACTGGCGATTGAAGACCGGCTTGCTTAGCGTCGATCCGAACAGTATCTTCTTCCACATTCCAACCGTTACGAACCCAGACTTGGACTTTCTTATCGGCTTGTGGGAGGACAGTGTCAAACACGGACGTAATATCTCTAGATACTCTAGACTGCCCCTGGGTCAGAGCCAATCTTCCCACAACTCCGCTATAGTTCTTTTTCAACCGATCGTCTCGATCGGCCACCAATCGATGGGTCTCATTCGACAGAATGTTTTTCTGACTTTCAAACTCATCATGCCAGGCCATACTTTCTTCGGTCTGGATGCAGTACTGGTCGTCGACTTTCATTAGAAGTTCACACTTTTCTAGTATCCCAGGTAGTTGACTACGGAGACTACTGCTGCCTGCAGCCAGGTCGCTGACCATCAGATCAGCGAGGGTATCAACGTTTGCTTTTATCCCAATTTCCTGATTATTGCGGGTCAGCCTATTAATAAGAAATACTAATCCGCAAGCCCTTGCCATCAATTGTTCCGTTTCTCCCTGATCCCGCCATACCATGGTTTTCTCATGGACTTTACGCGGTAATATCCGGGCTTGTAAAAGCTTGTCCGCCAAATCAAAATAAAGAAAATCAGCTGGAATAACATTTCCGAGATCTAGCTCTAGATTAGTCTGAGCAGCACGATGGACCATGCTAAGCTGATTACGTAATTGGCTATCAGTACCAGTTTGGTCTAGTACACGCAGCATGTATTC
>JAJZSC010000483.1 GCA_021849995.1 Bacillota bacterium
AGTTTGGTTACCTGCTCGCTTAAAGCCGTTCCCTTTTGTAAATCAAAATCCTTCGGTAGCTTCTTGGGCTTCTACTCTTGCTTTTTTGTGTAGTATGATTTAATAAAGAAGATTTCTAGGGAGGTTTCACAGATGAGACAGATTGTCGAGGAACGCATTGATTTAGCAATTGAATGGTTGCGCACAATTACGAGTACGGCTAAAGCAGAAGGGCTTGTTGTGGGAGTTTCGGGTGGTGTGGATTCAGCAGTAGTGGCTGGTTTATGCAAACGGGCTTTTCCAGAAAAGTCAGTCGGTCTGATTATGCCTTGCCACTCGAATCCCGTTGACAGGGAAGATGCTATGTTGATAGCCAATACCCTGGGGCTGAAGATAATTGAAGTTGATTTAAGCAATGCGCATACAGATATTTTTAGTCGGGTAAGTGAACGCTTGGAGGAAACAAGTCTTGGTGTAACAGGAGAGAGAATGAGCCAGGGAAATCTTAAGGCCCGCCTGCGTATGTCAACTTTATATACAGTCGCCAACGCCTTAAATTATCTGGTAGTTGGAACAGATAATGCTCCGGAGAGTTATACGGGCTATTTTACTAAGTACGGAGATGGTGGAGTGGACGTCTTACCTATTAGCTCCTTGACCAAAACAGAGGTTAGAGTTTGGGCTAAGGCTCTGGGATTACCTGATCAAATTGTTAACAGAGTTCCTACAGCAGGGCTTTGGCCAGGACAGACCGATGAGGGAGAAATGGGAATCACCTATGATATGATCGATCGCTTCCTTCTGGGGGAAGAAGTGCCAGCAGAAGTGCAAGAGAAGGTAGAGGAATTACATAGGGTTAGTGAACATAAAAGAAACATGCCTCCGGCTTTGATGCTAGACAAGGTAAGCTGGTCTTGGTTGGACGCTGAGCGTAAAAAGTAACGGTATAAGTAGCAGTGTCAGTAGTAATATCGTAGTGGAGTCAGTAGTAAAATAGTATGAAATAATTTTCGGTTCTAAGTATCTGCTCGAAAATATCAGTGGTACAGACGATGATGGGTAAACGCTTACACAGAAAGGCCTGGTTTTGTTGGCATATCAGAAAGTACCTCTTTCAGGGTGCATAAGTGCATCTAGTCAGCCACCTGCCCAAGGCTTGGTGCCAGACAAGATTTCTTTACGCATAGGAGTGGACATTGACGGGGTGGTTTCGGACAGTTATCCGGTTTGGCTTCAGGAACTAAACCGGCATTACGGCAAGAACATTACTGTCTTAGAAGATTATGAAATGCATCTCGTGTTTGATGTTCCTTGGGATGACATGAATGATTTTTTCGTCAGGAATGTAGAGCAACTCTTTACTCTTCCGAAGCCTATGAAGGGGGCTAAGGAGGGGATAGAAAAGTTAATTCAGCTTGGGCATGAGATCATCTATATCACTGCCAGATCGCCAGAAGAAGAGGAGGTAACTCTCCGCTGGTTTCGAAAGCACCAGATTCCCTATACTAATGTCTTGTTTTCCGGATTAAAGAGTAAGGTCGATTTGGTTAAGCAATGGAAGATTGAGCTCTTTGTAGAAGACTATTTGGTAAATGCAAAGCTGATAGCGGAAAGTGGTGTACCGGTTTTACTTTTGGATGCTACATATAATAAAGGCGATCTGGCGCCAGGAATTACCCGATGCAAGTCTTGGCTAGAGATAGTGAACAGCATTGATTTCCAAAAGGATAAATTAAAAAAATAAGAATAAATGGGTTGGGGAGTGTTTCCTCAACCCATTTATTGTGGCACTTTTTGGATGCCTATGAGCCTTATTTGTCACGACACATTTTTTATTACTTAAGACGTAGGTCTTAAGTCCTGCATCGTAAGTCCTATGTCTTCTAGGCTTAGGGGGTAATTGTGAATAACAGTAATATTCCTCCAGTCGGCTCATTCTGACTTGGTGGAGTTGTTCTTGGGTCTTATGATAGTTTTACTCAACCTGGTAGCAGTGGTTGTGGTAAGAAACCTATATTTTAGCGGGTTGGAAGCCGAACGGTTAAAGACAACGGCCCTTAAATATTCCAATATGGTTGAGCAGAACCAAATTTACAGGCAGCACCACCATGATATTAAGAATCATCTTACTGTGGTTCTTGGCCTGTTGACACTTGGTAAGAATGTCGAGCTAAAGGAGTATCTGGATTCTTATCTTATATATTTGCTAGTTTCAATAGCCTGGAATTTACGCTATTCTTTGGATAACCCTTATGCTCATTCCTGAATCTGATTTCTTGGAGTAATTTTGTTTATATGGGGTGGTTACATGAGACATAATGTTCTAAATAGGAAGAAGTATGACGATGTCTATCAAGAGATAATAGGTGATGAAGTGTTAACTGAGAATCATGCGATTATGATGTACGAGCCATTATTAGGTTCTAATGAAAATATCATCGATTCTGGACTGCCGTGATCATGGGCTTATACCTAATAATCAAGTTAAGTTCGTTTAAGTGGATAGGTATTGGTGAGCAAAACAAAAACCCCTAGCGGGGTTAATATTTGATACGTCTCATTTGATACGTCTAATACTTGATTCTAGTTGCAAAGCTTCTATTTTAGTTTGAATTATTTCTAGGGTTTCTTGTGTTTTCTTATTTTGTTCTAATTGCATATCACGGAAATCGAATAAGGCACCAAATTTTTCGGTCATG
>JAJZSC010000023.1 GCA_021849995.1 Bacillota bacterium
AGTTAATACTTTATCGTCTTTGTATGGGTGTATCCTCTTTTCCCGGTGCTCAAATCATTGTAGACGGGCTTGATTAAGAATTTGTTTTAGTTGCTCAAGGGTAATATTTTTTTCTGAACAAAGTCGTTCCCAATTTCCTTTAAGGAGGTTGGGGATATTTTTTTCTTCAAAGTTACCTTCAGTTGTAATATCGTAGGCTTTGCAAAAGAGATTTCCTGTCTCTTCACCTAGAACTTGTATCACTTCCTCGGGAGTCCAGACATAAAATTTGCCCTCTTCACCTTCGGAGTCGGCATCCTCTGCGGAGTAGAATCCCCCAGCAGGGGAAGTCATGTCTCTTTGTACATATTCTAATATCTCTTCTGCCTTTTCTACATCACGAGGGTTGTGTTGAAGCTGATAATTTTCCAGATAGGCAATTGTTAAGAGGGCATTATCGTATAACATTTTTTCGAAATGAGGAACCAACCACATTTCATCTGTGCTGTAGCGGGAGAACCCGAAACCTATATGATCGTAGATTCCGCCATTTGACATCCCGTCAAGGGTCTTTTGCACGATTTTGTAGGCGTCATTATTAGATCGGTCTAAACCATACCTTAAGAGGAATCCAAGGGTATGTGGAGTAGGGAATTTTGGGGCACGGCCAAAACCACCAAAGCGTGAATCGAAACTCTGGGCTAATCGTTCATAAGCTCCTTCAACGAGTTTAGTTCCCCAAGCCTTAATGTCTTCCCCGTTATTTGCTCCTAGATATTTATTAATTCCTCTTTCAAATTCAGATAAGTCATCACTCTGTTGGCTATGGATCGCTTCAAGAATCTCATCTGCTGACTGCCTAAGCTTTTGTTCATTTGTCTCCCAAAGGGTACCAATTTGCTCTAGAATCTCCATCAACCCTTGACGTCCGTACCGCCGGGTCTTTGGAAAATAGGTACCGGTAAAAAACGGTTTCTTATCGGGAGTCATAATTATAGTTAGAGGCCAGCCTCCCGAGCCAGTTAAAGCCTGACAAAACTCCATGTATAAGTGATCGATATCCGGCCTTTCCTCACGATCGACTTTTATCGAGATAAAGTATTGATTAAGTAAGGCTGCTACTTCATTATCTTCAAAGGACTCTCTTTCCATCACGTGGCACCAGTGACATGTCGATAAACCACACTACGAATACCCAATAGATAAGAAAACAGGTTTGTTCTCTGTTTTCGCTGTCTTAAAAGCCTCTTCGCTCCAAGGATACCAATTGACGGGATTGTAGGCGTGCTGTAGCAAGTAGGGAGACTTTTCATTAGCTAATCTATTGGGTATTTGTTTTTTCATAGTTATGGGAACCACCACCTTTCTGCCTAATTTTTTAAAGCCCTACTACTCCCCTGAGGGGAGGCGAGGAGGGATGCTACCCCTGCTAGTTGTGGGTAAAAAAGTACGCACAATGTGTTTTGCTCAGGACATTAAGTCAGTTAACAAAAACAAAAGAGTCTTATGAGATTTATTGTCCCACCAGGCTCTTGTTTTTATTTACACACTACCACAACCTTTTCAGTACCATTAATGTCGATAAATCAAGCGGTAGTGTTCGTTTGTATTTGGGTTTAATGAGTTATCCCTAGTTGGTCTACTAGGTGCTCGATTTCTCCGACTTGTCACCTCTTTTGAACTGTTGAGTAGCAAGGTTATAACCTAGCGGAATTCCTATTCTTACACCTGTCTCAACACCAGCTCCTAGGGTTTTATTCATAACGTTTCCGACTCCACCGTTTTCCTTAAAAAAATGTTGGGTAGTGGCAGCTCCAAAATAATCTCGCTCTCCGTTATTGTATCTTAATCCTTTAAAGAAATCGTTAAAATCCATGTCCCAAGCCTCCTTTTCAATTTATAAGTAGCATTGCACATATGGAAAAAAGTAATACATTTGATACTGTAGGAACATCCTGTTCGGGAAGTTGAAATTTCGCTCCTTCCAATGTTATCGCTTGAAATGGTGGAGCAGACTTTCGCTTTGATGCCCGACACCGTGATTTGTATGGACTTTTATGGGACTACACCAGATTCTCAGCCTTCTTTAAGACCTTTTTATACCATTTGGATTCACTTGCGTATTCACATTCTAACGCCTGCTTCAGTTGCCTTTGCTCGTTATCCAACTCCGTTATTTTAAAGACTCTTTGGTTAGATCCTTTAGCTCCTATACTGTTCAATTGGCATCTACCCAACACCCTAAGGGCGTCTTCAGGTGACAGTTTAACGTGTTTTTCTTTTAATCGACGTTCCATATCATTATAAAGAAAGTATGCCAGTGTACAAATTGTAACGTGAGCCTTTACACGTTTTGCCCGGGTTAGGTGAACGGGGCGTAATTCCAGGTGTGACTTTATTTCATGAAAGGCTTCCTAAACTTTGTTTTTCCGACGATACCAGGTTATGATCTCCCTCGGTGGAATTTTCGCTTGGGGTAAGTTGCTGATGAAACAGGTGATTCCGTGCAATCTAAGTTCCTTTGTTAAAGCCTGCTCATCAATAGTGTAACTAAGCTTGAAAACATGTAGCCCCACCTCCGAATATATTCGGGACTACACTTTAATCAACCGGGCCTGAAACCCTTGCTATTACTGGACTTGGAAATTTCTGTCGCCAAACTTGGGTATTAATTAAAAATGAATTTGGAGAAGTAAGCATCGATAGCATGATTTTTAAAGATGTAGTATTAATATAAATGCGGACTGGAGAATTTTCTTAAAATAAATTGACAATGGAAATAAAAAATATTATTATATAATAAGCTAAATATTTTATATTCATTTGAGAGGCTTACTGGTAATGGTAAATTGACACCAATACTATAAAATAAGTTAAAGCTCAAATATGCGTAAAAATGCATATTTGGGCTTTTTGTTTTATAGATGATTTTACGGAGAGCCAAAAGGCGAAAATGGCCACAAATATTAATTATAAAAGTGAAGGTGATAATGTTGAAAGAAATTACCGGACGTATTTTCAATATCCAAAAATATAGTGTCCACGATGGACCGGGTATCCGCGATGTAGTTTTTATGAAAGGATGCCCACTAAAATGTATATGGTGCTCCAATCCGGAATCACAGTCATCAGATCTTCAAATAGCATACAATATCACGAAATGTATAGGTGTAAACTCTTGCGGTCATTGTATTAAGGCGTGTACTTTTCATGCTTTGTCTGTTAGTGAAGATAAAATTGTATTGGATAGACGAAATTGTGTTAATTGTAATAAGTGCGTTGACATATGTTGCTCAAAAGCTTTGCATATTTTTGGAAAAGACATGACAATTGATGAGGTTTTTCAGAAGACCCAGAATCAAGCGGGTGCTTGGAGGTCCAACGGTGGTATCACGGTTAGTGGTGGAGAACCGCTCCTTCAGGCGGATTTTGTTGCTGCTCTATTAAAAGAATACCGGAATATAGGGGTTCATACAGCTATAGAAACTACTGGATTTGTACATTGGGAAAAGTTGAAGCAAGTAGCTCAATGGTGTAACCTGATTCATTTTGATGTTAAAATGTTAGATGCCCAAAAACATAGAAAATATACCGGTGTAGATAATATTATTATTTTGGAAAACCTTAAAAAACTAAGTGCCGGTTTTCCTAATGTTAACATTATTGTGCGCACCCCTGTTATTCCTGATATTAATGATCAAGAATGCGATATTACCGAGATTGCAGAATATTTAAAAACTTTACCAAATCTCTATGATTATGAATTGTTACCTTATCATGGCTACGGAAGATCTAAATATGAACAACTGGAAATGGCCTATGAGCTAAAGGGTGTTGCTTCGTTAGAAAAAAGTTCAATTTATGACTTAAATCAATGTGTGCGTGAAATGCTGGATTTACCAAGAAAGACATATGCTGGGCATTTGTGATATGTTATAATTTAAAGCACAAGGAGGTGAATAGATGAAAAAAATGGAAGGCCGAGTTTTGGTTGGTGGTACTGCCCAGCCGCCAAAAGAGATAACGATATATAATATTATGACCGTTCAACTTCTTATTGATACGGAAACACATTGTATAGTTAACTCCCATTTTAATCTTATCTCTCCTCTGACTCAAGCCTGTATGGAGGAACTAGTCAATGGGTATTGTGTAGATGATTCGTTGGAACCGTTATTTAAAGAGATTAAATCCAAAGTTTGTCTTTCTACTACAGGTGCTTTAATACAGGCGATAAAAAATGCTATCGAGAGGTACAAAGATAAAATACATAAATAAAGGGACTATCTACTTGGTTGAACTGACTAATGTTCAATTTTGTAAATGGATGGAAGCCCATATTAGCCTAAAAAATATTTTTGAGGTAATATTGGGCTATTTTCATTGTTACATAACCTTAAGTTTCAAGAAATTGTTAAATAAAAACTAAACTTTCTCAGATAATAAATTAGTCTAAACTATTGTCTTTATTGGGTGTAATTTCCGAAAAACCCGAAGGGTTCCCTGCTGTAACTTGATTCAGTTTCTTCTCCTATTAGTTTTTTCAGGAAAAACGCATTCATATGTACATTGTTAATGATTCAGTATACAGCCGTTCTAGGTGTAAGACTGTTGAATTGTTGGCTCGGGTAAAAGATCATGTGGAAAACAAATATGTTAAAGGATTACAAATGCTTACCCTGGGGTGGTCCGATGGAAATACCTTTCTTCCCAGGGCCTTTATCCTGTTAAGTTCCGCAAAAGAATCCAACCGCTTATGCGGATAGCTGACAATATTGACAAGCGAACAAACGGCTATGCCAGACGTAAAGAAGCTAAACTTAAAAGTACCGATGGATGATAGATTTTCTAAAGCAGGATGAAGAGATTGTGTGAATTTACGGTAAACGTTGGGACCAGTTTAACAATATGCTATTGAGATGTCTAGGAGGATAAGTTCGCTATGATTATTGATTTTCGTCTCAGACCACCCTATGGAAGTTATTTACAAACCATAATGTACAGAGATCCAGATTTCTGTGAGAATAATTTCTCCAACAAAATGGGAATGTATCAAGCACAGTCAGTAAAGAAACATTCACTGGAATTAATGCTTCAAGAGATGAATGAGGCTGGAATTACTAAAGCTGTCATCCCAGGACGTAAGGCTAACCCAAGAATGGGAGTAGTAAACAACAAAGACATTGTGGAATTGGTAGAAAAATATCCTGATCGTTTTATTGGTTTTCCAGGGATAGATCCATCTGATACTGACCAGGCAATAAATGAAATAGAAAAATTAGTTATAAAAGGTTCATGTACAGGGATAGTTATGGAGCCTGGTGTGTTGTTTGAACCGATGTATTCCGACGATAAAAGAATCTACCCGATTTATGAAAAGTGTCAAGAACTAAATATACCGGTTATTCTCATGAATGGAGGTAACGCCGGTCCAGATGTGAGTTATTCCATGCCTATTGCTGTTGACCATATTGCAGTGGCCTTTCCTAAGTTGAAACTAATAATTTCTCATGGTGGATGGCCATGGGTAACAGAGATGCTTCATGTAGCCTGGAGAAGAACGAATGTATTTGTATCTCCAGATATGTATATGGTCAACGTGCCGGGATGGCAGGATTATGTAACTGCAGCTAATTATATCTTAAAGGATCGTTTTTTATTTGGAACATCTTATCCTTTTATTCCTTTAAAAGATGGTGTTGAGTATTTTAGAAAATGTGGCGTCAAAGAAGAATTGTTACCGGATTTAATGTATAATAATGCGGCAAAGCTATTAGGCTTGGAATAAGCCAGAATTATTTCGTAATCTTCGCGATTATCAAAATTATCGAAAATTTATCCCTGCATGTATTTACAATTTAGGTAATATCACTTAAAATAAGAATATCTAAATAGATAAGTATTAAGGGATGTCTTTGCAGATATCGATCTAAAAAATCGATATCATTAAACAAGTCAAAGCCCGAACAGGTGTGTGCAGCTAATTGCTCTATGCACTTGATCCGGTTTTGGCTTGTTTTATTTTAAGGCCTAAACTTAACTTAAAGAGGAGGAGTAAAAGGTTTATGGAAGAATTATCGTGTTGCAAAGAAATATTAACTGAGCATGAAAAAAGAGTTGAAAAAGGAATTGGCCAACTTAGTCCAAGGCCAAGAATTAATGGTTTTTTGACTAACTTTAGGGACCAAGTACCAAGAATTGATATTCAAAGAGCCGTTCTATTTACTGAATCAATGAAGCAAACAGAAGCATATCCAATGAACATTAGAAAGGCAAAAGCACTTCAACATATTTTCAATAATATTGATATTATTATTCAAGATAATGAATTAATAGTTGGTACTTGTGGTGGAGCTGGAAGACATGCTATTCTTTTCCCCGAGTTACGTGGACCTTGGTTGGAAAAAGCATTACGAGGAGTGCAAAAAGGTAACGCTTTTCGTATTAGTGATGAAGACCTTCAAACAGTAGTAGAAAAGGTTATACCGTATTGGAAGGGCAATAGTGCCCATGAACGGTATCTAGCAATGTTGCCGTCAGAAACCAAAGAATTTATTTATGGCGATGGTGATTGGGGTTCGGCAGGATTATTACAAGACAATGCTAATATTAATGCTACTTTAAACTGGGCCGGAAATTACAAAAAAGTAATTAATAGAGGTCTTTTAGATATTAAGAGGGAAATGGAAGAGCGGCTTAGCCAAGTACCCAATAATGATTATACAAAAATGGCATTTTTGCAAGCGGCAATTATGGTTTGCGATGGCCTTATGGATTATGCTAAACGTTATGCAACAAAAGCTAGGGAAATGGCTTCAATAGAAACAGATCCTAAACGGAAAGCGGAGCTGGAAGTTATTGCCCAAAACTGCGAATGGGTACCGGCACATCCTGCCCGTAATTTTTGGGAGGCAATGCAATGTCAATGGTTTGTACAAACAGCTTATAAGTTGGAGCAGCCGACTGTAGGTGTAATTTCTTTGGGACGTTTTGATCAATATATGTATCCAACTTTTATCAAGGATCTTAAAGCTGGCGTTATTGATGAAGAAAGAGCTTTAGAGTTAATGGAATGCATGTGGTTTAAGATAGCCAGCTATGTCCCGTTTAATGTAACGGCTACTAATAATTATTTTGAGGGTTATTGTCATTTTGAGCAAACAGTTCTGGGGGGTCAGACGAGAGAAGGTAAAGATGCCACAAATGAATTGACTTATTTAGTGCTTAGATCTAAAAAAGAGTTTCCCCTTCACTATCCGGATTTGTCTGTTCGATTGCATTCCGGTACACCTAATTCACTTCTTCATGCTGTTGTAGACTTAATCAAACAAGGTACTGGTTTTCCTAAACTCTTAAATGACGAAGAAATTATTCCCCAAGCAATATTTAACGGAGCTTCTATTCAAGACGCTAGAGATTATTCACCCTGCGCATGTACAGAGGTTCGTATGCTTGATCTTGATACTTACATGGCAGTTGGCGGCAATCTCAATCTCCCGGCGGCATTAGAAATGGCTCTGAATGAAGGCGTTGTCACGATTGATGGCCAAAAGAAAAAGCTAATGACGCCATCAATTAAATCAGCTGATATTAAGACTTTTGATGACTTGTTAAAGAATTTTACAGAGGCATGGGATCTCTTTATTCAACACTTTTACAAACGTCAAGCTGCTCTGGAAATATCAAATGCAGCTTGTTTGGCAGCTCCTTTTATGTCAATGTTAAATGATGCGTGTGTAGAAGCCTTAACGGATATTCATCAACCCATCAATAACCATGGGATATCTAAAGATTCTGGTGCTCTAAGTGTCATTGGTTTTGGTACCCTTGTTGAATCTTTGGCTGCCATAAAAAAATTAGTATTTGAAGATAAAAGGTTTACTTTGGATGAATTAAAAGACGCATTGAAGGCAAATTTTGAAGGATATGAACCGATTAGACAAATGCTCTTAAATGCGCCTCAATACGGAAATAATGATGATTATGCAGATGAGGTTGCCCGTCAAACAGATGAAATTATTTGTGAAGTGATGCAAAGATATCGAACACCAAATGGACCCCAAAATTTTAAGCATGTTCCGGTTACTACTCATATTGCCATGGGACGGAGAATGGGGGCAACACCTAATGGACGAAAAGCCGGAGAATCTCTTTCTGAAGGTATTTCGCCATCCCAAGGCCGTGACTCGGAAGGACCCTTGGCAACTTTGCTCTCAATCGATAAGGTTAAGAGTCGGGTATATAACAATAATTTTTCCCGTTTATTGAACATTAAATTAAATCCCCAGGTTGTGGCAGGGGAAAAAGGTACCCATGATTTAATGGCGTTTATCAGAAGTTTCGTAGATCTGAAATTATGGCACTTGCAGTTTAACATAATTAATAAAGAAACTTTAATAAAAGCACAAAAGAATCCAGACAAATACCGCAATTTGATTGTGCGTGTGGCGGGTTACAGTGCCTATTTTACAGACTTAAGCCCTGATCTTCAAAATGAGATTATTAGCCGTACGGAGCATCAAGTGGTTTAATATGTTTTTTAATAGGAGAATAAGCTAGGGTTTATCCTCCTATAAATTCTCATAGCAAGGGGGGTGAAAGATAATCGAAAAAAGTAGGAGTCTAATTAAAAAAGTTTAACGGACATTAATGTAATTAAAAAAGGAGGTTTTATCAAAAATGAGAAAGTATTCCCATTTGATTACCTATTTATTAGTAATAGCTTTAATTGGTCTTTTAGTAACCGGATGTGGTTCAAAAGAAAATGTAGCAAGTGCTAATGCTCCTGACAAAAAAAAGGCAGTTGCATTTCCTGAGAAACCAATTAACTTCTGGATTCCTTATGATGCAGGTGGAGGGTCTGATATCATTGGCCGAGCTCTTGTAGAAGCTGCTCAAAAGAATTTAGATAAACCAATAGTAATTGTAAACAAACCTGGTACTTCAGGTGCTGTCGGTTTAAAAGAACTTTATAATGCTAAGAATGATGGCTATACTCTTTTGACGAATACCACAACCATTGTAACTCATAAATTATTGGGTACTATTCCCTATAATCACCATGATTATGAACCAATTATTACGTTTAACTATGAACCGGGTTCAATAGCTGTTCCGGCAAATAGTCCTTATAAGGATATAAAAGAGTTCATAGATTATGCTAAGAAGAATAAAGTAAAAATCGCTACTTCTGCTAAAGGTGGAATATGGAATATAGCAACACAAGCCTTTATAAAACAGGCAGGTATAAATGCTGATGTTGTAGTTGAGGGTGGCGGCGGAGCAAAAGCTGTAGTGATGGCAGCAGGCGGACACGTAGATGCAGTTGTTGCCTCTCCATTGGAGATGTTTACACAACTTAAGAGTGGAAACCTAAGGCTTTTATCAGTATTTGGGCCTGAAAGGGTAGATGCTTTTTCTAATGTACCAACTTTTAAAGAGGCAGGCTATGATCTTAGCATAACTACTACCAGACCTCTCCTAGCACCTAAAGGAACTCCTAAAGAAGTATTAGATGTTTTGTACAAAGCTTTTAAAACGGCAGCTGAAGACCCCAAATATATAAAGACCATAAAAGACATGGGAGCAATGCCACTTTTATTAGGACCAGAGGAGACTATTAAGTTCTTTGACAAGGAAGAAAAGGTTATGGAAAAGATCTTAAAAGAGTCGGGACAAATTTAATTAGCCTATTGAAGCTTTGGATGGCTCTTCCCTTAAAGTGTCTTTTCGGTCACTATTTCTGCGGTGGAGCCATCCATTACAATAGCTAATCTTACAAGATGGGCGTTTTATTTCCAACTAGCATTAGGAGGTGGACACTATTAACATTAGAGTCCGTTTTAAAGAAATAATTTTCCCGGCTTTGTTTTTGATATCGGGTATTCTTATAGTAATAACCGCGAAAAAATACGAGATAGGTAGTATCACAAATCCTTCAGCGGGTCTTTTCCCACTGATCATAGGTTTTTGCCTAATTATCCTTGGTTTAATGGACTTGCGAAATATCATTTACATGTCTACTTCAGAAGCAGAAGTGTTAGACAAAGATACAGTTATTAAAATCATAGCTGTATTTCTTATTCTGATTGTCTGGCCGGCATTTTTAGGTCTTTTAGGCTATGTCTTAGTGACTTTTATTGTTACTCTAATTTTGGCAAAACTATTCAGCTTAGGGGGATGGATTAAGCCGGTTATTTTAGCATTTGGCACTACCGTATTTATTCATTTATCTTTCAAAGAATGGTTTTATTTGGACCTTCCTGATGGGCAAGTAATTGACTGGTTTAAATTTCTGATAGGAGGCTAACTATGAACGGTTTAGAAGGAATACTTAATGGTTTTAGCCAAGCTCTGACACTTGTAAATCTCATAGCCTGTTTCGTAGGAGTTTTATTAGGGACAATTATTGGCGTGCTACCGGGTCTTGGTCCTACTGCAACAATGTCTTTGCTATTGCCTATAACTTTGAATTTTAATGAACCAGTAACCGGCTTAATTATGTTAGCGGGGATTTGGTATGGTGCCCAATATGGTGGATCCACGACCTCAATTCTAGTGAATATCCCTGGTGAGGCAGCCAGTGTTATGACTTGTATAGACGGTAATCAAATGGCAAAGAAAGGACGGGCAGGGGCTGCCTTAAGTATCGCAGCATTAGCATCCTTTATAGCAGGGACTGTTGGCATTATTGGATTACAGTTCTTTGCACCTCCTTTAGCTAAGGCTGCATTATCCTTTGGACCGCCAGAGTATCTTTGTTTAATGATACTTGCCTTTACCCTTCTTACCAACTTAACAGGTTCTTCACCAACAAAGGGATTGCTTATGGCTTTTGTAGGCTTTTTCCTTGGTACAATTGGTACTGACAGCCAAACAGGAATGAATCGCTTTACTTTAGGTTCTGCAGACTTGATGGGTGGAATAGACTTTCTTCCTATTGCCATGGGCCTATTTGGGATTGCTGAGATAATTTCTGTTCTAATTGATAAAGAATCTAACCAACAATTAGAGAAGGTTCGTTTTAAAGATCTTTTTCCTAATAAAGAAGAGTTAAAACGCTCCAGTAAACCAATGTTTCGTGGTTCAATTCTTGGCTTCTTTATTGGGCTTATACCGGGCCCAGGGCCTACTATTTCCACCTTTATCTCGTATTCTTTAGAAAAAAGGCTTTCAAAAATTAAAGATCAGTTTGGTAAAGGAGCAGTTGAAGGTGTAGCTGGGCCTGAAGCCGCAAATAATTCCGCCGTAACTGGATCTCTTGTACCTCTTTTAGCTTTGGGAATTCCTTTCGCACCACCCGCTGCTCTTCTGCTTGCAGGTATGAGAATGCAAAATATCGAGGCAGGTCCCATGCTCTTTCAGCAGTTTCCCAATGTTTTTTGGGGAATTGTGGCAAGTATGTATTTAGGTAACATAATGCTCTTAATATTAAATCTTCCACTGGTTGGATTTTTTGCTAAAATAGCATCTATAAAACCCATGTTCCTAATGCCCGTGGTGAGTATATTATGTTTAATTGGTGTTTACAGTGTGCGTAACAATATCTTTGATATTTGGATTATGCTTTTGGCAGGTATTATAGGGTTCTTTTTGCGACGGAAAAATTATCCGGTGGCACCATTAATTTTAGCTCTTGTGTTAGGGCCTACGACAGAGAGTGCCTTTCGCAACAGTTTAACTATTTTAAATGGTAATTTAAGTTCACTTTTTGAACGCCCCATTGCTGCTGTATTATTAGCTGTTACTATTATATATTTAATAGCTACAGTTGGAAGAAAATATATTAAGTTAAAAAAACTTAATACAGCTGTTTCAAAATAAGCAGAAAATGAGTTGGTCGGCGAACATGCGTACTATTGTAGGAGGTCTGGCGTGATTTTTGCCCCCCAAAATTGGATTTCCGAAGTTGATTGGAATAAGAAAAACCTTTGCCTTTAAAAAGGGTATAACAGAATCCCATGTCTAAATTGATGCTGGTTTGCAGGTTGCAATGGTTTGTTTCGGCAGTTTTTGTAATTCTTTTACCCGCTCGAAGGAGCGTCGTTGTCCGCTCATAAATGGCCTTCTCTACAAGAATGTGTAGTTCCTGATTCCTTTCCTTTGGAACGATATTCTCTTGGGCATGGTGGATCATCTCTAGAGTTAACCGAGATCTAAATCAGCTAGCCGAAGGTAAACCTCAGCCGTTTTTGCCCGCGCACAGTCAGCTTTTTGTGGTGAAGCACTCCGTCCAGCATGTTTGCTTCTAAGGTAAAGATTAGCTCAACTTGCTTTCTGAAATATATACAGGCCTAGCTAAGTTCAGTTTTGCTCAATTGGACCGAAAAAGTGGGGATTTTCCTGAAACGAATATTCAAAACGTTTGTCAAGTCCCCTAGCGCAAATATGAATTACAGTGCTCCGAGTTCCTACGTATTGAACATTTAAAGTTTTGGTATCAAACCCACTTATTTACCTATTAGAGTCTGATACAAAATTAAGATATCACCATATAATGATTCCATCGGGTAAGACACAAATAAAAAATTAAGCTATGATAATGAATATGGAAAAGTGGAGAAAATTTACACCAAGGCTGTAAACCCGGCAAAGCACAAGAGCGTTGTGAAATAATTACGAAGGAGAATTTGTAGCTTAACTTTTTTAAAAAAAGGAGAAGGATTATCCCTATGATAAAGATTCCTTTTGATAAACAAGAAATCGAAATAAATATTGATCAGAAAAATTTAATTGGCATATTAGAACCTAAAATTAAAGAGGCAATACCTAATCCTCATGATAAGATTAGACAAATGTTAAAACATCCCATCAATAGAAAACCATTATCTGAAGATGTCAGAGGCAAAACAAAGGTTTGTATAGTTGTCACCGATATCACAAGACCTTGTCCTGATGATATGCTTTTACCGCTTATTGTACAAGAATTGGAAGACAGTGGAATTAAAAAAGAAAATATTATAATATTAGTGGGTACTGGTCTTCATCGGCCCAATACGGATGAGGAACTGATGACAAAGCTGGGAAAAGATATTTTTAGCAAGATAAAAGTGGTAAACCATACAGCTTCTGATATGTCAAATTTGTTATATTTAGGTAATACAAGTTTGGGGTGTCCTATATGGGTCAACAGGTTAGTAGTCGAGGCGGATTTTGTCATTAGCACAGGTATCATAGAACCTCACTTTTTTGCTGGGTTTAGTGGTGGCCGTAAAGGTCTAGCTATAGGCGCAGCAGGGGAGGAAACAATTAAGTTTCAACACAGCCCCCGAGTTTTTGACCATCCTAAAACACTTATTGGTAATTTAGAAGGTAATATTTTTCACCAAAATGCCATGGAAATAGCAAAAACTGCAGGCCTGGACTTTATAGTAAATGTGGTTTTGAATCATAATGGAGAAATATGCGGAGTGGTAGCAGGTGATATAGTGTCAGCATTTCTGCAGGGAGTTGAAATTGCCCGGGAAATATACCAGGTGGAGATAGAAGAACAAGCGGATATTGCCATTGCTGGCGTAGGCTATCCCAAGAGTACTAATTTGTATCAGGGTACGCGGGGCGCCAGTTGTATCGCCTTCAGCCAATACCCAGTCGTTAAAAAAGGAGGAATTGTAATTACTCCTATACCTGCAGAGGAGGGGCCGGGAAAAGGATTAGGGGAACAAAGATTTTATGAAATCATGAAAAAGGCGGAGAGTTTGGACTCTTTAATAAATAATATTAGGGTTGAAGGATATCCGGCCGGTGGTCAAAGAGCATATTTATTAGCTCTGACTTTAAAACATGCTGAATTAGTGATTACTAACACAAAAGCACCTGATGCGGTGGAAAATATGTTTATGAAATATATGGCCAGCCTAGAAGAAGCCTTAAAATATGGGCTGGAACGTTTCGGTAATGATGCAAAAGTTGTTGTTTTACCCCATAGTGTGCAAGTAATGACTGTAAAAAGTGAAGACAATCAACAAAATAAGACTTTATAAGGTTTTGATATATACTTATAGGGAGACATGAGGTGATTTGACAATGTTAATAAGAGTTAACATGTCCACAAAAGAAGTAACCAAAGAGATATTGCCTAAAGAATATCTCTTTTTAGGTGGTCGAAGCCTTACATCAAGATTGCTAATGGATGAGGTGGATCCAACTTGTGAAGCCCTTGGACCTAAGAATAAACTTATAATAGCTCCCGGTTTATTAGGAGGTACAGTTGCTCCTTGTTCCGGAAGAATTTCTATCGGAGCTAAAAGCCCTTTAACCGGTGGGATAAAAGAAAGTAATGGAGGCGGAACAGCAGCGGGAAAACTGGCTAAACTGGGTATTCGTGCTTTGGTAATCGAAGGCCAGCCCCAAGAGGAAAACTTTTTCCTCCTAAAAGTGACAAACGATGAAGTGGAAATTTTACCGACTGATGACATTAAGGGATTAGGCAACTATGACACAGCAAAAACTTTGTTTAGAAAATATGGCTCCAAGACTGGAATAATTTCTATTGGTCCGGCAGGAGAAAGAGGATATAGTGTATCAACAATTGCTATAACAGATATGGAAGGCACTCCCTGCAGGCACTGCGGGCGCGGTGGCATGGGGGCGGTCATGGGCTCTAAAAAAATAAAAGCAATAGTGATTGATGATAACGGTGCATCAAAAATAACTTATAAAGATGAAAAAACTTTTAAAGATGTTTCCCGTGAATGGGCTAAAGAACTTGTTATAACTAGAAAGGGAATGACTGATTATGGC